>DCOU01000091.1 GCA_002322525.1 Candidatus Omnitrophica bacterium UBA1562
GCAGCTACGAGTAGATTTCGAAGAAATCTACGAAGTGCTTAGCTGCAGAGATAGTTCGCACATATAAGTTATGTCGGGTAGCTATCTGATAGCCGCCTCCATAACTTATGTGCTCACTTATAATCTTTCCGCAACCCTCAATTTACTGCTGCGGCTCGATGGGTTCTCTCTTATTTCCGCTTCTTGCGGTGTTAAGGGTTTAGGTGTTATTATCTTTATTTCGCCACTAGCAGCAAATTTACGAAAACTTAATTTAGCTATACGGTCTTCCAGGGAATGGAAAGAAATAACGCAAATCCTGCCTGGCGTATCCAGAAGTTCAATTGCCTTACTTATCCCTACCCCTAAAGTTTGCAATTCTCTATTCACGGCAATACGGACTGCCTGAAAAGTCCTCGTTGCAGGATGTATACGATAATGCCTGTACTTATGAGGTATTGCCTTAACTACAATATCGCTTAATTCCCGCGTCGTGGTAATAGAGCGCTTTTGCCTCTCTTCTACTAAAAAATGCGCAATGCGATTATGCCACCTCTCTTCGCCAAATGTCCACAGCATAGCGGAAATTTCTTCTTCATTAAGGTTATTTATTAAATCATAAGCAGAGATAAAACTGTTCCTGTCAAAACGCATGTCCAAAGGGCCTTCATACTGAAAACTAAAACCGCGATTTGGGTCTTCCAGCTGATAAGAAGATAGGCCTAAATCAAACAATATGCCGTCTATCTTTTTGATATTCAAATTTTTCAAGATTTCCTCGATATCGACGAAATTACCGTATACAAATTCACAGGCAGAACCAAAATCGCGTAATCTCTGGCGAGCTACAGCCAAAGAATCCTGGTCCCGGTCAATACCGATAAGTTTACCTGCGGGCATAATGCGTTCAATGATACCTTCGCTGTGTCCGCCTGTTCCTATCGTTGCATCAACTATAATTTTACCCGGACTAAGTTTGAGATAATCGATAACCTCTGCAAGCATAACTGGAATATGAAATTTTCCTACCACGTGCAAAAAGCTTATTTAAGTATCCATTAATTTTTCGGCAATCTCTTCAAAAGACTGTCTGGAACTGCCGTAAAATTCCTGCCACTTGTCTTTTGCCCAGATTTCAATCCTATTAGATACGCCAATAATCATCACATCTCTTTTTATCTGGGCAAAATCCTTTAAATATTGAGGCAGGAGAATCCTCCCCTGTTTGTCGGGTGAGGTTTCTACTGCACCGGAAAAATATAAACGATTAAAGGTGCGTGCCTGCTGTTTAGTAAATGATATGGCTTTGAATTTACTCTCCTGTGTGAGCCACTCTTCCTCTGAAAACATAAAGAGGCATTTATCTAATCCGCGGGTAACAAAGAATTTTTCTATAAAATGTGCTTTGGCTGCTTCGCGAAATTTGGCGGGTAAGATGATGCGACCCTTACGGTCTATGGAATGCAGATATTCGCCATAAAACATAGGTTAATCCCTCACCTGCTCAGGCAGGCAGACTTTCTACTTTACTCCACATTTAACCACTTTGTATGCAAAGTATAGATAAGATTTGCTAATTTGTCAAGATAAAAATTTCTCTAACTTACTATAATACAAGGACTAGTGTAAGGGTGAGGCTTTAATGGGCATATATTGTGGCGTCAAAAATGGAGGGAAAATAGTCTTTTTACTGCAGATATGTCCTTTTTGACTTGTTTAATTAAAGACTCAGGAGATCTAAATTTTCTCTCATTTCTTATTTTCTTTATGAACTGAACTTCTAAATATTTTCCATAAATATTTTTTCTAAAGTTGAATATGTATACCTCAATATGTTTTTCTATTTGTCTTTTTAAAGTTGGCTTCGAACCAATGTAGCAAACACCTTGAAAATTCTTATGATTAAAAATTACGGAAACCGCATATATGCCCGAAGGCAGCAATACTTCATGGTGAGGGTCTATATTCGCCGTAGGAAACCCTAATCTGCTGGCTAAAGAAGTTCCCCTAATCACTGTACCCAGAACGCTCACGGGCCTGGAAAGCAACTTCCCGGCGGCGTTCAATTTTCCCCTTGTAATTAACCTACGGATATATGTGCTGCTTATGGGCTGATTATTTATTTTAATTATATCAAATAACTTTAATTTGAAATTATATATATGAGATAATCTGTTTAAAGTTTTAAAATCGCCTCTCGCTTGTTTTCCAAATCTAAAATTTCTGCCCACATATATGTATTGGGCACCAATCTTATTAACCAAAATATCCCTGATAAAATCTTCTGCCGGAATCTGAGAGAATCGTTTATTAAAGCCTATAACTATACAGGTATCTATACCGACTTCACTGATTAACCTTAGGCGATGCTCTAAAGAATATATGCTCTTCTCTTTTTGCGGGTGAGGCCAGAAAGTAACTGCTATACTTGTGCCTTTTATGCGTTTGGCTTTATCAGCTACAACTTTCAATATGCGCCGATGGCCGAGATGAACTCCATCAAATACCCCCAGCGCCACCACCGGCTTTGCAAATTTCCTAATCTTCGTTATGCCGTATATAACTTTCATTTTAAACTATCTTTGATTTTGTTTAAAACCATTCTCCTGACATTATCTATTTTGCCTTTAATAGTACAACCGCTGGCGGCTTTATGCCCCCCGCCTCCAAAGAATTGCGCAATCCTGTTTACGTCCACCTTGCCCTGCGAACGGAAATTTACTCTAATTTCATTTTTTACGCCTAAATTCTCCTTAAACAGAACAACGACTTGCGCATCTTTTATAGCCCGGCCAAAACTTAGGACATGCTCACTTAAATCAAAAAATAATTTCTTATTTCTTAACATATCCCGCTTGACCTGAAACCAAACTATCCTACCTTTGGCCTCTTGCTTTATGCCTAGTAAAATTCTGGTGAGAAGTTTCATATCTGCAAATGGTATATTCTCATACACACTCCTATAGATATGCGGTATATCCAGTTTAAATTTTAGTAGTTTGGAAACTGCCTTATGCGTAAAACTAGTGACGTTAGAATAACGAAATGACCCCGTATCTGCAAGTATACCTGTATACAAAAGAATCGCCGTATCTCTATCTAAGGCAAGGCCTAAAGCCTTAGAGAGTTTATAAATCATTTCTGAACAGGAAGAAACGTGCGGCTCTACCCAGTTGATATTACCGAACTTCTGATTGCTGATATGGTGGTCGATATTTAGGATTGTCTTTTTTTCAGAATTTAATCTGTAAACCTCTCCGGTCCGGCTTAAATCCGAACAATCCAAAACCACAAAACAATCAAACTTTATTTCTTTTAGATTATCTTTGAATTTTATAAGTTTATTCTTCTGGGGGAGAAAGTCATATCCATAAGGGAGATTATCTTCATTAATAACCGTCGCGGCCTTACCTAATTTTTTAAGAAGATTATAAAAAGCCAATTCCGAACCCAGGGCATCTCCTTCCAGATTCGTATGGCTGGTGATGAGAAAATTTTTATTATTTTTTATGCAGGCGACTACTTTTTTTAGGCTCACCCCGCCCTTCCTTTCTATTTGCCCCAGTCGCTTCCGTAAAGGAAGGGCGGGGCTCATTTAATTCTTTAATCTCATCTAACACTTCTTGTATTTTTATGGAATATTCAGCAGACCTATCCTCTTTAAAGCTAATCTCGGGAACAAGCCTTAACCTGATTCTCTGAGCAATCAATCGACGTATAAATCCTAATGCTGAATCTAACGCCTCTTTGGTTTTTTTATATTCTTCTTCTTTACCCAAAACACTAAAAAATACCTTTGCATACCTTAAATCTTGTGTTAATTCAACTCGCGTAACAGTAATGAATCCTAAACGAGGATCCTTTAATTCATGCTGAATTATATTGCCGATTTCTCTTCTTAATGCTTCACTGACCCTATCGTATCTGGGCATCTAAATCAACTCCATTTCTTAATTAATTCCAATTCCTCTTTTTTGGTTTTAACCAGACCATCGAGTTTTGCGTTTAATACACGGTGAAAGATTTTCTGATAATACGGGCCCGGCGCCAAGCCCAATTTATACAGGTCCGCCCCGGATATATAAAGACGCATACCGTTATAAATTTCAAAAAAATCTTCGATATGTTTTTTAAGATTTTGATTTTCCCCAGCATTTTGCCCCGCCAAGGCGGGGCTTGTGAGCGGTGAAAATTTTGCTTTAATTAAAATAATAACTTCGTAACTCAAAGGCTCAAGAAGACTAAAAACCCTAGATGGTTTAATTTTATCCCGACTTAATTCTTTGATAAATTTAGGTTTAAGTTTCTTATAAGTCAGTACTCTTTTTTCTTCGCCCCTGCGAAAAGCAAATTTTTTACAGATTAATTTAATATTATTTATATTCAGCGCGTCTATCAGTCCTATAAAATAAATAAGCCACGTATCAAGATGCCGGCGTTTAGGATATTTCATCTTAAACCAATTTATTTGTCTTTCAATAGATTTTAAGGATGCTAAAGTATTTTTTGATAATAATAACCCAGAATTTATAAAACCGAACCCGATTAATTCTTTGATACGTATTAGTTGTTTTAAGGGGCGCCCTTCTTTTAATATCAGGATCAATTCATCGCGTAATCGCTCTCGGCTGACCTTCTCCAACATTTTCAATCTATTTGCTTGCCTTAAAAAACTAAGCGTGTTTGTCTCAATCTTAAAATTATATCTTTGTTCAAATCTTATCGCTCTTAATATTCGTGTGGGGTCGTCGATGAAACTTAAATTATGTAATACGCGTATCTTTTTATCGGCCAAATCTTGTCTACCACCAAAGCAATCTATAAACCTGCCGAAATCCTGAGGATTTATACTTATAGCCATGGCATTTATAGTAAAATCCCGCCTCATCAGGTCGTCTTTTAAAACGCCGCAGGTAACCTCAGGAAGATGGGCGGGCTGGGGATAGTATTCTTGACGGGCAGTGGCAATATCAACTTTTAAATGTTTCTTAAGTATAACGGTGGCAGTTCCAAACCTCCTATGCCGAATTAACCCAACATTTAGCTTTCCAGAAAGGGCCTCTGCAAACTTTATCCCATCGCCTTCCACTACAATATCTAAATCTAAATTCTTAACCCCTAAAATTAAATCCCGCACAAACCCGCCTACTAAATAAACAGCCATATTATTCTTCGAGGCAATATCAGCTGCCAGATATATTAACTCTTGTAATTCTTTTGGTAGATTATTTAAATAATTCTTCATATCATATGGTTGTTAGCGTTTAGCGGATAGCGTTTAGCGTTTAGCGTTTAGAAAAACTATCCGCTATACGCTCTACGCTATTCATGGCCGGGGATGAAACATCTTATGTATTGCCTTAAGCCGTTCCTTGCTTATATGAGTATAAATCTGCGTGGTAGAAATATTAGCGTGGCCCAGCATCTCTTGAACCGAACGCAGGTCTGCTCCCCTTTCTAATAAATGCGTGGCAAATGAATGTCTTAAGATATGTGGCCTTATAGGTTTCTTAATCCTTGCTTCCCTGGCATATCTTTTGACGAGCTTCCAGAGGGACTGCCGGGATATCTTTTTAGCAAATCGGTTCAGGAATAAGAAATCACTCTCTTTGTTTTTTAACTGGTGCGGGCGGCTGGCATCCAGGTATCTCTTAATACTGTTTATTGCTTTTTTTCCCAAAGGTATAATCCGCTCTTTATTGCCTTTGCCGGTACAACGCAAGAATCCCAGGTCTAAATTAACATTATCCATCCTTAGATTCACCGCTTCTGATACGCGCATGCCTGTAGCGTAAAGAGTTTCTAAAATCGCCTTGTCCCTTATGCCCTGCCTGTTCCTGATGTTGGGCTGACTGAGCAATGTGTTTACTTCATTTACGGAGAGTACCTGGGGAATTTTTTTCCATAATTTAGGCGAATCTATTAAATTGCTGGCATCGGCTTTTAATATTCTTTCTCTTACTAAAAATCTATAGAATGCTTTTATGGCTGCTAATCTGCGGGCAACCGAATTTGCGGCCAGACCTTTATCTTTTTGAGAAAGCATAAAATCAGTTATATCGTTCTTTTTAGTTAATGAAAAATTATCAATGTGTGTGCCTTTTAGGAATTTTATATAAGCATGAATGTCTTCCTGATAAGAAATGATGGTATTGCGGGATAAACCGCGTTCAACCGATAAATAATTTAAAAAAGCATCCACTAATTCATTCATCCCGTTAGAAATCCTCCTCCCGTTAGATAGTCTAAATTTCTAACGGGATTCATCCTAAGTGAAGCCACCCTTGACAAGCTTGTCAAGGGTCTGGCTGAACTATCCCGACAGCTGCAAGAAAATTTGGAACAAATTTTCGAAGCGTTTTGCTGTCGGGGGTAATTCGCGCACATAATTTACGTCGCTAAAGATTCTTGTTTGCTCCGTAAATTATGTGTTCATTAAGAAAGGATTATTATTTTTTTCTTCTCCTATTGTAGAAGACGGCCCGTGGCCGGGATAGACAATTGTATCATCGCTTAATTTAAATAACCTCATCTTTATTGATTTTATCAGCAAAGTTTCACTTGCACCCGGGAAGTCAGTTCTGCCGATACCATGATAAAATAAGGCATCACCGCTAAATAAAATCTTATCTTTGGGTTTTTTCATAAGCAGCGAAATCCCTCCCGGCGTATGCCCGGGCACATGCATTACCTCTAATTGTATCTGGTCTAATTCAATCTTATCTTTATCCTCCAAGATTTTTATATTGGATTTTAGACTAAAAGAAGACGCAAAAAAAGTAGATAGATTAAGTTCGGGGTTTCCTAATAGAACTGAATCTTGACGGTGTATATATACGGGCACACCAAACTTATCGTCGCAACCGATATGGTCAATATGGCCGTGAGTATTAATAATAAATTCCGGTTTTAAGTTGTATTTCTTTAAAACCTCTTCTATTTTTTGCTTTTCGTCTCCCGGGTCAATAATTATTGCCCGGCTATTGGGGCTGGAAGCAAGGATATAACAATTTACCTGCATCTGACCTACGCAAACAGTCTCTAAAATCATACTTAAATGAGCACATAACTTACGAACACGAAGTGTGAGTAAGTTATAAGTGCGAATTTAATCCCCCACCACTTTCAATATAGCGTAAGGCTTTAATACGAAAGTGGTGGGGGATAAGTTCGGACAAATAAGTTATGTCGCTTACATTATCTTTAATATACGGCTCCCTAACTTATGTCCTTACTTATTTTATTATAAGAAAAATCGCGCAGGATACTCCTCCTGATGCGTTCAGCGGTTGAACGATTTGTTGATATATTATTTCCGTATAAGTCTTGCGCAATTTCGTTCTTTAGGTCTTTTAGCTGATTAATATAAACATCCAATTTCTTCTGCTTGGCCTCCTGCAAAGTCACTCTTAACGCCTCTAAATTATTTATGGCTTCATTTGCGCAGTCTATCTGCTTTTTGTGGCTTGAGCCTCCGGACAATGAATTTATCAGCTCATCATGCCAGCTCTTCCAATATAAAAAATATTGACGGTACACCTCTTCCTTGGTCATCTTGGGCGGTTTATATTCTTGCGGCACTAAAACCAATTCTTGTTTAGGCTGGTTTTCTTTTTTGGGTTTACGCGTAAACTTACGCACAAAGGCGTCACAGCCGCTCGTGAAAATGACAAATGACAAAATCCAAATAACAAATGACAAATGACAAAATTTCATTTAAACATCTCCCTTCCCGCCTACTATTAAGAAGATATTAAGCGGGAGAACTTCTCTTCATCAATAATTTTTACTCCCAACTTCTTTGCCTTGTCATATTTGGAGCCGGGATTAAGGCCTACGATTACAAAATCGGTATTCTTAGTTACGCCTAAAGACACATTTCCACCGTATTGCCGGGCTATCCTCTTGGCCTCGCTGCGGCTGTAACTTTCAAGCTCACCGGTAAAGACAATCGTTTTGCCGGTTAAAGCGGTTTCTTTTGAAACCACTGTTTCTTCTTTTAAATTTAACCCGGCGGATTTTAATTTAAGAATAAGTCTATGGGTGCTATCCTGTCGGAAAAACTCAACTATCGAATTAGCCATAACCTGTCCTACTTCGTATATTGCATCGAAATCTTCTAATTTAGCCTGCGTCAGGTTATCCAGCGTCTTAAATCTTTGCGCCAAAACATATGCGCACTTTTCCCCTATATGCCTGATACCTAAGCCATATATAAGGCGAGAAAGTGGCTGCGTTTTGCTTTTTTCAATCGCCTCCAATAAATTATTAGCTTTTTTATCTTTAAATAACTCCAGTTTTAAAAGGCCATCTTTGTTTAAAGAATAAATATCCGCAAAATCCCTTACCAGCCCCTTACCGATTAACTGTTTTACCACACTAACACCCATTCCTTCGATATCCAGGGCCTGTCGGCAAGCAAAATGGATAAGGCCACGTTCCAGCTGCGCCGGACAGGATGGGTTTATGCAACGGTAGGCAACCTCTTCTTCTTTTTCCTTGGTAATTTTACCTCCGCAGGCCGGACAACTCTGGGGAATCTTAAACTCTTTTTCTTTTCCGGTGCGCACAGATTCTACTACTTTGAGTATTTTAGGGATTACTTCGCCTGCGCGCTCAATAATTACGCGGTCCCCTTCTCTCACGTCAAGCCGCTTAATCTCATCAAAGTTATGCAGCGTTGCATGCTTAATGGTTACCCCGGCAAGAGCAACCGGCTTTAAGACTGCTACAGGAGTAATTACTCCTGTCCTACCTACCTGAACATTAATCTTTAGAACCTGAGTGGTTTCTTGATGAGCAGGAAATTTGTATGCCACTGCCCAGCGCGGACTTTTTAAAGTAAAACCTAATTTTTTCTGCTGAGTGAAACTATTGACTTTAATTACCATTCCATCTATTTCATAACTTAATTTCTCTCTTCTAGCCTGCCAGGACTTACAATATTCGATCACCTCATCTAATCCCTGGCAAAGTTTGGAATGGGGGTTAACCCGTACTCCCCATTCCTTTAGTTTCTCTAAAAATTCCCATTGAGTAGATAGCCCCTTGCCTTTAAATCCACCTAAAGAATGCGCAAAAAAATTGAGCCTCCTATTCGCCACTATGCTTGTATCTAAAAGCTTTAAAGACCCTGCTGCGGCATTACGCGGATTAGCAAATAACACTTCGCCTGACTTTTCTCTCTCTTTATTGAGAATATCAAGGTCTTTTTTATCCATATAAACTTCTCCACGTATTTCAATAAAATCAGGGGCGTCTTTTTCTAATAAAACTAAGGGGATTGGCCGGATAGTTTTTATATTCTGGGTCACATCTTCTCCGGTTTCACCATCGCCTCTGGTGGCACCAACAATTAATTTACCTTTTTTATAGGTAAGGTTCGCGCTTAGGCCATCAATTTTAAGCTCTACTACATATTCGACTTTTTCTTGCCCCAGGCCCTTATGGACACGAGCCTGCCAATCTTTTAATTCTTCAAAAGAATAGGTATTATCCAGAGAAACCATCTTTTGCCTGTGTTTTACTGTTTTAAATCCTTCTAAGATACCTCCGCCTACTCTTTGTGTCGGTGAATCATCGGTCTTAAATTCAGGATATTTTTCCTCCAGGTCTTTAAGTTTTTTCATTAAATCATCATATTCTTTATCGGAAATTTCCGGCTGGGTGAGAACATAATACATATAGTCATGATGTCTTAATTTCTGCCTTAAACTTTCAATTTTCTTCTTTATATCTAAAGGCATGCTTACCTTCCTATAATGAGCCTATCGCCCAAGAATTGTGGTAGACCAGCACCGATAATTTTCTCTCTTGCAGTCTTAATATCATAGCTTACTCTTTTGATCTGTGCTTCTTTTTTAACAGTATCGTATACACAATAGCAGGCGTTCGGATTGCCATCGCGAGGCTGTCCTACGCTACCCACATTGATAATATATTTATTCTCCTCTTTAATATCAATCTTATTGCCTCCCTGATAGTATATGCGGTTGTCTTTATCTTGGATAAATATTTCCGCTACATGCGTATGTCCGACAAAACAAATATTCGTCTCCAGTAACGCAAGGGTCTTGGCGGCAATATAATCATCGGCCATATAGTTAAAATCCTGGGGCTCATCTAAGGTGCCGTGTACCAAAGTCAAATCCTCATTTTTATAAACAAGCGCCAGGCCTTCTAAGAAATACCTGCCTTGCTCGTCTAAAATACGCCCTGTCCAGGATACGGCAACTTTCGCGAGCGGATTAAAATAATCTGTGGCAAATAAATTCACGCTTGCCCAGTCATGGTTTCCCGCCACAGTAACCATAGTAAGCATCCTCACCTGTTCAATACATTCCTTAGGGTTTGCTCCGTATCCTACGACATCGCCTACGCACAGATATTTATCTATCTTTTCTTTTGTATATGCTTCAATAACCGTATCCAGTGCTTCTAAATTTGAATGTACGTCGGAAAAAATACCGTAACGCATCTAAAACTCAATCCCAAAATCTTTAAACTCACTTGCGGCAGGAAGCCACTTGATGTCTACGTCTTGAATGTATCTGGAGAAATACTTATTAAGTCTCTCTAAAAAATCTTTTAGCAGATCTTCTTCTGCTTCTGCTACCACCTCAACCCTGCCGTCGCGTAAATTTTTCACCCAACCGGTAACATCTAAGTCCTGGGCTAAATCTTGCGCTGTAAAACGAAAACCCACGCCTTGAACTTGACCGCTATAATATGCGCGGATTTGTTTTCTCATAACACTACTATGTTAATTTTTGACTATTTTTTAATATTTTATTATTGTAACTTATTGTACACAAGTATGTTAAGAATATTTAATCCTTTGACTATGAATCTGTGAAAAATTCATTTTTAACAAAGTCGTG
>DCOU01000154.1:0-14750 GCA_002322525.1 Candidatus Omnitrophica bacterium UBA1562
TCGAGAGCGCTGAAAAATTCTTAAAAACTGTATCAGCGCTCTCTGATTACACAGATTACTAAAGATTACACAGATTGTCTCGTCGGAGATTTAATCTGTGCAATCTGCTTTTAATCTTTTAACCCCACAGGGGTAGACCTTCCTATCCTTTAAGGAAGGGTCTAATCAGAGATTGCTGCTTATTTTTAGAATATTTCAGCAATCTTTACTCTTCTTCTTTACAATTTTCAGAAACAAATAAGCCACCCGTTGAAATATTATAAACTATTTTACCTGTTGTTTTGCATTTAACGGGGATGGCGCTACAATTATAGCCGGAACTATCAAGTCTTGAACAGCTATAAGAGTAACCTTTTATAGGGGATTCTTCAATATAATCCTTATTAAGATATACCGGATTGGTCTGGGTCAGGATAGAAAGATTTGCAGGAAATATACCCTGGTTATCTTTAGCATAATTTTCCAAAGCAGCTGAAATCAATTTTAATGCACTTAAAGCATTCGCTTCATTCTGCGCAATATTTCCCTTAATTAGCTCATTGACAGTAACCCTCAAAAAAAGGGCGGTGATTACCGTGATAATCATTATTGTAACAAAGCTTCTTCCCTTATTTTTTTCCATAATTAATGGGCCTCGCCACCCCGCATTTTGCGGGGCAAAAAATGGGATGAATTTTATTCTATCACAAATAACCATTTTATCAAAGAAAAAACTAACCGAAAAATAAAAAGGGCGAATTTTGTCCGCCCTTTTTAATACGAATTTCTATAAATCAAAAATTCATTTTAAACCATTCTATCGCCTTTATAAGCCCATCTTTTAAGCTAATTTCAGGCTGCCACTTTAGAATTTTTTTGGCTTTTGAAATATCCGGTTGTCTTTGCTTTGGGTCATCTTCCGGTAAAGGCTTAAATATAATCTTACTTTTTGTCTCAACTATTCTGGTAATTAATCTGGCTAACTCTAATATTGTAAATTCATTAGGGTTACCTAAGTTTATCGGTGCATTTATATTAGAATTCATCAGCCGGAATATCCCCTCAATTAAATCCGAAATATAACAAAATGACCGTGTCTGAATCCCCTTGCCATAAACTGTTAAGGGCTTGTTTTTTAATGCCTGACAGATAAAATTCGGGATGGCCCTTCCGTCATTTATCCGCATTCGTTCTCCATAAGTATTAAATATACGCACGATCTTAGTATCAATCTTATGAACTCTATGATACGCCATAGTTATCGCCTCAGCAAAACGTTTACTTTCGTCATATACTCCGCGCGGGCCAACACAATTAACATTTCCCCAATATTCTTCTGGTTGAGGATGCGCCAATGGATCGCCATACACCTCTGAAGTTGAAGCTAATAAAAATATCGCGTGTTTTTCTTTGGCCAGCCCTAATGCGTTATGCGTGCCTAAAGAGCCGACCTTTAAAGTCTGGATAGGAAACTTCAGATAATCCACGGGTGATGCCGGAGAAGCAAAATGAAGGACATAATCGGCTTTTCCACGCATATCAATATATTTGGTAACATTGTGTTTTATAAACCTGAAATTTTTATCCTTGATCAGGTGCGCTATGTTTTGAGTATTACCTGTTATAAGATTATCCAAACAGGTAACCTTAAAGCCTTCTTTAATCAGCTTATCGCACAGATGCGAACCAATAAAACCTGCGCCGCCTGTGATTACAGCAGTTTTCTTACGCATTTTTTAAAATTACTAAAAAAACTATTTTTATGATTACACAGATTTTAAAAACCGATTGCACAGATTAGTAGTCAGGTAAAATAATCTGTGTAATCTAAACTTAATCTGTGTAATCAGGGGTCTTAAGCTATAATTTTCCAGAGACCCTTCTGAAGTATTCGATTGTTAACTCTAAGCCCTTGACAAAATCTATTCTTGGCTCATAACCCAATTCTTTTACTATGTTTGATATATCGGCTTGCGTTTTTAATACATCGCCGGGCCGCGGCTTTAAAAGAATAGGTTTTATATTTTTATGCATTATTTTATTTAAAATCTTTACCAGCCCTAAAATACTATAATTCTTACCGCAGCCTACATTAAAAACCCAGGCATTAAATTTAACTTTCTGCACAGCCAAAATATTTGCTGCCACGACGTTATCGACGTAAGTAAAATCCCGAGATTGCCTGCCGGTTCCATATATAGGAGGCGGTTCATCGTTCAATATACAAGTAATAAATTTAGGTATCACCACTGCATATTCATCGTCTAAGGCCTGCCTGGGGCCAAACACGTTAAAATAACGCAAAGAGACCGTCGGCAAGCCATAGTGCTCGCTAAAGATTCGGCAGTAATGCTCGCCTGTTAATTTAGTTAAGGCATAGGGTGAAATAGGCTGAGGCAGGAAATCTTCTCTCTGCGGAAAATTATTTACATCACCGTAGACTGAACTTGAAGATGCAAAACAGAAGCATTTTATTTTATTTTTTAAGGATGCCTTCAGCATATTTAAGGTGCCATTAATATTTACTTCATTATAAACTCTTGGATTCTTCATTGATTTCGGCACGCTCCTTAGCGCTGCCTGATGTAAAACAAAATCAATATCCCGGGTAACCCTGATACAGGTGTCTTCGGAACGGATATCGCCTTTAATTAACTCTATCTTATCTGTTATATTCTTGAGGTTCTCCTTCTTGCCGCTTGAAAAATTATCCAATACCCTCACAAAATGTTTTTTATTCACTAATGACTCAACAATATGAGAGCCAATAAAACCCGCGCCGCCGGTTACTAAGAATCTGCTCACCCCGCTCTTCCTTTCCTGTTTAGTGCCCCGCCTGTAAGAAGGGCGGGGCTCATAGTTTTATTACCTTGCTGTTTTTAAAATTCCTATACGCATTGCGCGTGTCAAAGACAAGTTTGGAATTATTTAATAAAAACTCATAATCCAGTGATGAATGGTCTACCGCTATTATCACACAATCAAATTTCATTAATTGTTGCTTATTTAAACTAATAGATTTAAGGTTTATATGGTTCAATTTAAGATAAGGTATTATCGGGTCATAATAAGATACGGCTATATTCTTTTTCTGAAAAATATCAATTATATCCAAGGACGGAGACTTCCTTAAATCTTTTATGTCTTTTTTATACGTAACACCTATAACTAAGAGCTTTATTTTGTTTAATCTCTTACCTTTTTTCTTCAAGAGATTAATAACCCTTTCAGTCACATATTCCGGCATATATGTAATAATATCTGAGGCCAGTTTTATAAAGCGGGACTTAAAGCCGTGATGCCTCCCCTTCCAATAAAGATAAAGCGGGTCTTTGGGAATGCAATTGTGCACTGCGATACCGTAAGATGTAATGAATGAATTTGTCTTTTCTACTTCCATAGAATAGACATAATCGCATTTTGCCTCTTTGACTTTGGCTACCGGCACGGTAATGATTTCGCCTATCCTGCCGAATGTCCTGTTGGGAATGATTTTTTTACTGTTTCCTACGCATTTATTTAAACGGCCTAATTTTTCTCCGTTAAAAAATTCACGCGCCTTTTTAAGCTGGTTATATCCGGCGATGTTCAATAGGCCCCTTCTTTTATCCTTAAAAGTCGGAACTATGCCAAAATGCTGCAATAAAGCCACGGCTTGCTGAAAAAGTACCGGGCTTGATGAAAAATAATTTGCGGTTGCCACCATATGCCAATGGCAATAATGCCTGCCGCGCCTTGCATAACTCCTCTTTTTCCTTGTATAACAGACCCCTCCGTCACCTCTCAAAAGCCCGGTTAAAATCTGTTTAAGATGATTGTCAGGCAGGTTAAACAAGAAAGCAGGGATATTCATATTGTAAGAATTAACCCCGCATTTTAATACGTCCCTTATAAGGTATCCGAATATACGCGAAGAAACCTTTATGCAGGCAGTGTGAAACATCTTTGAGTGATAAACAGAGTATTTTAGCCTAAGTTTTGTTAATATATTTTCAACGTCACTTATGCATTCTGCCTCATCGCGATTAAAGCTGAATCTTGTCCGTAAAGACTCATCTTCTGTTAAACAGCCTTCGCTTAAGTAATATCCTATTAGACGGCAAAAATCCTCATCAATATTTATAATAGGGCTAATCTCAACACGTGAAGGACCTCTTCCTGTGCATAATAATAAGTTTTTATGATCTATTTTTAAACCAGATTTTTCAGCTTCAGTGAAATATTTAAAGGGAATATAGTTTTGACGGAAAAAATCGCAATAATACGGGCCTGCTTTACGCAATATAGGCCGCAATATTTTTTGGTAATCTTTCCAGATGAAACCAATTGGTTTCATCCTTATTAACGAATCTAATGGCTTAATTTTAAGCTCATTTATTAAATCTATTTTAGTTATGCCATGCCCCGGCTTGCGAGGAATTCGCGACGCTATAACAAGCCTGTCTCCCGGAACTATGTCTTCTGCAAATTTTACTCCAAAACTGCCATTTACTACAAAGAACGGATGTCGGTTTGTGGCAGTTATTTTTCTTCCATCCCGAGCCACAATATCATAACTTTTCCCTTCGTATTTACGCCTTGCCAGAAGCTTAACATTCTGAAATTTCACTGTTTTGTCTTCACCGTCTAAAGAAAGGGTTTGCAAACCGCGCGGCCTTATAAATTCAGTGCCATAGCTTGTCCGCTTCTGCGAATTGACATCTGACTTAAACCTGCCAAACAAATCACTTATCTTATTTATTGTTATGCCGTTATTGTCTTTAACCCATACGAACTCTCTTCCGTTTATGCAGTGGCCGCCTACGCCCGGCCCCGGATAAAAAGGCATAAAACCGAATGGCTTGGTCTTGGCTGCCTCAATAACTTCCCAGATATCTATTTTCATCTTATGGTACATCATAGCTAATTCATCTATTAAACCGATATTAATCAGACGGAAGGTATTCTCTAGTAGCTTCACTGCCTCAGCAACCCTACTAGAGGAAACCGGAACAACTTTATCAATGATATTTCTATACACAGTTACGGTTAATTCTGTTGCCTCACTAGTAACGCCGCCAATAACCTTAGGAATTTTATTTACCGGGTATCTCGTATTACCCGGGTCAATCCGCTCAGGAGAAAATGCCAGATAAAAATCTTTACCGCATACGAGGCCTTTAGATTCTAAAAGCGGCAAAACCTCATCTTCGGTTGTTCCCGGATAGGTAGTGCTCTCTAGAATTATTAGAGTACCTTTCTTGATATTCTGCGCAATGGAATTCACTGCCTGCTTAATATATGAGATATCGGGATGATATTTCCTCTTTAAGGGCGTGGGCACACAGATTATAATAATGTCGGCATTTCTCAAGGCTTTAAAATTATTGGTAGCGCTAAATCTGTTTGAATTTAGCGTCTGCCTTAATTCCTTTGTAGCAACATCGCTAATATAGGATTCTTTTCTTTTAATATGATTTATCCTGTCTTTATCTATATCTATACCTAAAACCTCAAAGCCACATTTAGCAAACTCGACTGCCAAAGGCAGGCCTACATAACCTAAACCTACAACGGCAATTTTGGTTTCTCTTTTATGAATCCTTTTTTTAAACCCCGTTAGAAAATCTTCTCTACCACGCCTGTTACAAAATTTATTTTTAACGCGGGTGGCTTTTTCTAACGGGGTAAATTCCTTAATAAAATTATCCATCGCTTATCTCTATCCAGCTATCGCTTAAGAACACTTCCCCTGCCAATGCCCGCATAGGTAAAACCTAACTTCTTCATCTTTTCCGGCTCATAAATATTGCGGCCGTCTATGATAAACGGCCTTTTAAGCAATTTTTTAATCTTAGGGAAATCTAATTCTTTAAATTCATCCCACTCCGTAATAACCAATAGGCAATCGCTTCCTCTGCAAACTTCATAAGGGTCCTTACAGAATTTTACTTTACCCAACAATTCGCCTGCCTTTTCCATTGCACAAGGGTCATAAACTTTTATTTTAGCACCCTCTGATTGCAAGGCCCGGATTATATCTATCGAAGGGGCATTACGTATATCGTCGGTGTTCGGCTTAAAAGACAGCCCCAGTATCCCTATAGTCTTATCTTTGATTATCCATAACAGCTCCTTTATCTTATTTAAAAAGAAAATTTTTTGCTGCTGATTAATTGCTTTGGCTACCTTAAGTAAATCAAAGTTACAACCTAACTTTTCTGTTATATTAATAAACGCATCTACATCTTTGGGGAAACATGAGCCGCCGTATCCTATACCTGCATTTAGAAAGCTGGAACCAATTCTTTTATCCAAACCCATGCCTTGCGCAACTTCTACTACATCCGCTCCTACCTTCTCGCATATGCGCGAAATAGCATTGATGAAAGAAATTTTAGTTGCGAGGTATGAATTAGAGGCGTGTTTAATCAACTCTGCGGATTTAATATCAGTAATAACCAAAGGCGCATTTAAGGGTTTATATAAATTTACCAGGATATCCCTTGCCCTTTTTGATTCTACGCCGATAACAATTCTATCCGGGTGCATAAAATCATTTATTGCCTGCCCCTCCCTTAAAAATTCGGGATTTGAGGCAATATCGAATTTAATGTTATGTTTAATATAAGTTGAGATGGTATGTTTAACCCAAATGCCTGTTTCAACCGGCACAGTAGATTTTTCCACAATAAGACGGTAACCGGTCAAATTTAGCGCGATATTTCGCGCTACACTCTCTACACCGGTAAGGTCTGCTTCGCCATTATCTAAAGAGGGCGTGCCTACCGCAATAAAGATGATCTCCGAACCTTTTACTGCTTCTTTAATACTAGTGGTAAACTTAAGTCTTGTCTTTCTAATATTAGTAATCACCAACTCTTCTAATCCAGGTTCATATAGGGGGAGAACACCTTTCTTAAGACCTGTAATTTTTTTACTATCATTGTCAGCGCAAATAATATTGTTACCTAATTCCGCAAAACAGGCGCCCGTCACTAAGCCTACGTAACCAGTGCCAATTATGGAGATATTCACGCCTCTGGTCTCTCCTTTTTTTAAATAATCAACCTACGGTTACTTCAGCCTTTAGGCCGAAGCTTGTCACGGTTGATACTAAAGCAGCCATCGTCCATCTTCGCCCTAAAAGGGCGAGGTTTTTGGCCGCGTACGTATAAACGTTGCTTCTACATACATCCTCGCAGCACTCGATTTTTATAGCTGATAAATACGCATAAGGTGCGGGTTTCATATCCTATCGAACCAATTCTGGCGATTGTGAGCCAGGTCTGGGCGCATGATAACTTTCATTAAAGTTAAACTCTAGCTCAGGAAATGCCTTTAGTGTAAAAACAAACCAAATGCTTTCGCCGTAACCTCTTTTGATATTATAGGTGATATCCCAAGTCCAGCAATGCAAGTCTCTAGATATACTGTATTCCTGTTCTCTTAAACCTCTTGCTCTAGTTGTTTCGTGTCCCCGATAATATCTCTGATAAGCCGAAAACTTCCATTTTGGATTCAAGCGCCACTTTAAGCTATAGGTTATCTCATTGCCACCTTTTAACTGATAGCGCTGGCCTACGTCAAATGAACGCTCTTCTCCTAAATTAAAATTAAGATCGTAATTCGCATTGGAAAAATGATGGTAATTTGCGCTATCGCGGGCACCGGAATGCACATAAGTAGCATCACTATTTATACTTATCCAGGAATAAGGCAGGAGCTTGAGTTGAAAAAGAAAATCCGAAAGGCTGCTTCCGCTTTTGGTAATGCTATCCCCTTTTGGCTTGAAAATGTAACTGCTGCTTACGTTTAAATCAAGCAAGTCTACACTCTGATTATTTCGCTTTGTCTGCAGTTTGTTAGATAACCCTAAAGAGGCAGCATTGTTACGGCTGAGCGCATCTACATCATCTATCTGTCTCAATTTGCTATTTGAGATGGTGGGTTCGTGATTATATGCATAGCCTATAGTAGGTGTAATGATATGCCTTAAGCCATTTATATTTAGCCCAAGCAAATCAGACTTAACATTAAATAGGCGGTAAAATTTGGTACTCATATCCGCGCCGCTATAAAAAACAGTACGCGGTGAAACAGATGAGCGGCTAACTGCTTTTTTGTCATAAAAAGTCTCACGGTTCATGACAAAAGGAGTAAACTGAACAAAAGCTACTTTCATAGGCAATGATAGTTTATTGCTTGTATCGAGCCTATTTACATGCGCATCGGTAGTGCTAAGACTGGTATTATTTGTTGCAGGAGTCATGGTACTGGTGTTTTTCCTATTATAATTTCCTAAAGAAGAACTATTATCAAAATAAAAAGGGGTATCTGCGATTTCAAAGGAAGGTAAGCTATATTTTATCTCAGGGAGCTTTTCTAAATAGCCAGAATCATACCAACGATTAGTGCGCTTTTGCATATAAAAATCCAGGCTCGAGTAAGAAAATGCATGATGTAATAAAAGGTAAGATATGGGCTGGACATTTTTTTCGTATTCACGGAAAAAATAATCTTTGAGAAAATTGTGATCGGAACCTAATATCGCCATTTTAGAATCCGTTATTTTATAATATTCTCCGATTAACTTTGTCTGCGCATCTATATCGGCTTGATGGCGCCAACGGATAAGATATCTTTCAAATTCTCTGGGCGCTCTATTTGTCTTGTCAAGGCTATGGTCTCTTTCTTGTGTATAATAATACTTAAAATCGCCCTTGCCAAAGTCAGAGGTTGCGTAATTTGTACCGAAACCTTCTGCTATTCCCTTGGTTGCCCGATAATCAAGATAAATTCTTCCCTTGACATCTTCGGTAAGATTATATCTGGTGGCGCTGAGCATATAAGCTCCCCAGTCTTTGCTCTTGCCCGGCATTAACTGAACATGCATCAGAGGGTCTTTTAAACTATGATTGTATTGAGGAGCGTATAAGAGGGGAAGACGACCAACGTATAAGATATCATCCTTAGTTTTTACCTTATCACCGGGAAAGAAATCTATCTTTCTTGACTTTATACGATAATGCGGATTATCGTAATCGCAGGTAGTCATATACCCTTGCATAGCAATAAATTCATCATCGCTAACTTTCTTAGTCTTTTCTGCTTTACCAAAATAAGGGTTTGCCCTAAATTTTGAATCGATAATCGTGCCGGTTTTAGTTTGAAAATTATACTTTATTTTTTGACCTTCAATTACTCCCTTTGTATCATCAATTCTGGCATTCCCTTCAGCTTCGGCATCTTTGGTTTGAGTATTCACAGTCAGTTTATGGCAAGTTAATTTTGTGCCTTTATAAGTTACTGAGACATTACCTGTGGCAGTGACCTCCTTACCTTCGGTAGAATATTCAACTGTATCACCGTTAACAATAATCGATTCCTCTTTTTTCTCCTGAGCAAATGCTATAAAGGTTAAGGAGGTTAAGAAAGTTAAGTAGGTTAAGGAAGTTATTAAAAATTTTGAAGGCAACCTTTTTAACATTTTTAACTTTTTTAACTTTTGGGAATCTTTTTATAATCCTCCAAAAACCTCTGAATGCCTATATCCGTCAGAGGATGTTTTATGAGTTGCTCAATTATTGCAAAGGGGACCGTGGCAATATCCGCTCCGAGCTTTGCTGCATCTACAACGTGTAGAGGATTGCGCACCGAAGCCACAATAATCTCGGTTTTAAAATTATAATTTGAATAGATTTGCTTTATATCGCGAATTAAATCCATTCCGACCTCGCTTATATCATCAAGCCTGCCAATAAATGGCGATATATAATCTGCGCCTGCTTTGGCTGCTAATAAAGCCTGCGAGGGTGAAAAACACAAAGTAACATTGGTTTTTATCCCCTTACCGCGCAGAATCTTTACTGCCTTAAGCCCCTCCTTAACTAAAGGAATCTTAATTACGATATTTTTTGCGATTTTAGAGAGCTCCAAGGCTTCATTAACCATAGCCTCTTCCTCCAGGCCTATAACTTCTGCGCTCACCGGCCCGTCTACCAAAGAACAAATCTCTTTTAACAAATCAGAGGCCTGGCGATTCTCTTTCGCAATTAAAGTCGGATTAGTAGTTACGCCGTCTATTATTCCTTGAGCCGCTGCTTCTTTTATCTCTTTTATATTTGCAGTATCAATAAAGAGTTTCATTTCTCTATATTCCCTTAGCATTTAGCGGATAGCGTTTAGCGTATAGAATTTTAGTTCTCGCAACTTATTATGCGCTATCTTTTAACTATCCGCTATACGCTAACCTTAGCATTTTCTCTTACCAGTATGGCTGCGCCAATTAAACCCGCATTATTACCCAATTTTGCCTTAAACACTTTTACATGCCCTGCCTGTACACTCATTGCCTGCCTTGCGATAATTTTTCTTATATTATCAAATAATATCTTTCCTGCTCCTGCTACACCGCCTCCGATAACAATACAATCGGGATTAAGCAAGTTTACTACGCCCACAAGCGCAACTGCCAATCTCCCGGCTACTCTTAACCATATAGTTTGAGCTTGCCGATTTTGTTTTCCTGCTAAGTAACTCAACTCCTCTAAAGTTATATCTCGTCTAAATAATCTCTTTGCCTCTTTTAAAATTCGATTATTGCCGATATAGGTCTCAAGGCATGCACGGCCACCGCAATTACACCGGGGGCCTTTTTCATTAATGGGCATATGCCCTATTTCGCCACTCGCATTACTTACGCCGCGATAAAGACTACCGTTAATGATAATGCCGCCACCCACACCCGTGCCCAAGGTAATACATACCGTATTCCTTGAGCCTTTTGCTGCACCTAATTTATATTCTGCCAGGCTCATAAGTTTAGCGTCATTATCCACGAATACGGGTAATCTTAATTTTCTCTCAAGGATGGTTTTAAGTTTTACTTCTCTCCAGCCGGGGATATTGGGGAAGAAATGGACTATTCCTTTTTCATAATCTATGGGGCCGGGTAAACCCAATCCAACACCTAAGATATTTGCCCTGCTTAACTTATTATTCTCTATAATCTTATTTATAGAATCTATAATTGCACAAATGAGATTTTCTTTTTTGATAAATTTTTGCGTATTTAGAACTTCCTTATCTTTAATCTGATACCTTAAATCTAATAATGCAATCTTTAAGTTTGTACCGCCTAAATCAATACCAATAATAAATTTACTGGGCATAGTATAACAGTATAACAGGGACGGTTCTGAAGTCAAGGCAGAAGTGTCCCTTTGTCTTCAGAACCGTCCCTAACTATTTGATATTACTGGGCAGCCTTGTAAGCGCAGACCTTGTTCTTTCCTGCTTGTTTTGCCTGATACAAAGCCGAATCCGCCTTATCGATAAGTCTTTCTATACCTTTGCCATCGTAAGGATAGGTAGATATGCCAATGCTTACCGTAATTTTCAATTCTTCATCGTAAACCCGGATACGTTTATCTTGTATGGCTAGGCGAATACGCTCTGCTACGAATTGAGCTGCATCTTTATCTGTTTGACTTAAAATAATGGAAAACTCTTCTCCGCCGTATCTGCCTATTAAATCTATTTGTCTTATATTTTCTTGGATAGTCCTGGATAGTTCTCTTAATATAGCATCTCCTACTATATGGCCATAGCGGTCATTAAAGTCCTTAAAATAGTCTATGTCGATCATTAGGCAACAGAATTTGTAGTTAAACTTTTTTGAGCGTTCGAGCTCCTCCTTGAATCTCTCCAGATAATATCTCCGATTAAATACGCTGGTAAGAATATCTATAATAGCTAATTCCTGAACGTCTTGGTAAAGAATGGCTCTTTTAACCCCTAAGAGAAATTGCTGCGATAAGATATAAAATCTTTCTTTGTCCTCTGCCCTAAGGCCATCCGCAGCTAAATACCCGATAAGTTCCTCTTGTATTTTTAATGGGGAGAATGTGTAATCTTTATATAGCGATAAATCTACCTTTCCTTTAAGAAATCTCAAATCATTTACCCGAATGTATTTATTTACCTCATCCCTAAAATAACTAAACATCTTATCCGCATCCAAAGATTTACTCATCTGTTCGGTTATATCATAAAGAGCTATGATACTGTCGAGCGCATTCTGTAAATTTTGATTGGCTGTTTTAAGTTTTTTGTTCTCGGCAAGTAAGTTATTATATTCGTCCTTAATGCGGTCGTAATTAGACGCATCAATACTTTTATCTAATCTTTTCTTAAGCGAGATGAATAAGAGCATAGTAAACCCCGTTAGAAGTAAGGCGCCAAAGGCGACTGCCCTGCCTTCGGCAGGGACTTCTAACGGGGTAAATAAAACTAATGCGATCAAATTTAGCATACCCGGTTTCTCCCCTTCTGTTTTGCTTCATACATTGCTTTATCTGCTTTTGAGATGAGCTCATCCGCAACGGTAGCATCTTGGGGCAAAGATGCCAGGCCAATGGATACCGTAATATGCGTCTGGAGTTTACGTAAAATTATTTTTGTTTTTTCTATTTTTACTCTAAGTTCATCGGCAATCCTATAAGCAGCTCTTCTGTCTTTAAAAGGTAAAATTATACAGAATTCCTCTCCGCCAAAACGGCTTATTATGGAGCTCGAATCTTTCAAGAAGTCAGTCATGGTGCGGCTTAGGCTTCTTAATACAATGTCACCGCTCGTATGTCCAAATTTATCATTGTAATTTTTGAAATAATCGATATCGAGCATCAATAATGAAAAGATTATATCCTGGCGTTGGCCCTTAAGGCAATTTTCTCTTAGTTGCTCTAAAAAATAACCCTTTGTATAAAGGCGGGTTAGCTCATCGTGTATAGCTAAATCTTTTGTCCTTTGAAAAAGTTCCCCGTTTTCTAAAGCTACTGCCCCCAAACCACAGACAGTTGCCAGAAATCTTAGATCATCCTGCGAATAAAGACTAGGAATGGAATTATCCAGTCTTAATATGCCTAAAAAATTATGTTCACTTATGAGGGGCGAGCTAATTAAGGACGAAATGGGCCTTGTATGTTGAGCCTCAATCTTGCCTAAATCAAAACGGAAATCTTTCCTGATATCCTCTATCAACAATGGGCTTGCGTGCCTTAACACCCAGAAATCAAAAATATCGCCTTCCTCTGCCTTAATAATTAATCCCTGAACTTGTTTTTTTGTTTTAAAAAGATTTAACTTCTGGGTCTGATTATCTATCAAATACAAAAGGCACGTACCTTTATTATTGGCAATGGAGGAAAAGGCAATCTTGGTGAGGGTATCTCCTATATATTCCAAATCTAGGTCCTGATCTATTTTTTCAACAATCTCCTTGAGGCTATTATAACGTTCAATCTTCTCTTCCAGGGCGATTTTATTTTTGTTCTCCTGTATGTGCTGCGTATTTAAAATATTTATTTTTTCCTGAATGCCCTGAATTTTAATTTCAAGTTCATGCTTTTTCTTATAATACCTATGAAGCAGATAATAAACGATAAGGATATTGATTAAAGAAAAGATAATCAATAACTTAGGCATAGCGATATATTTTTCTGGAAAGCGCTTGTTGGGTGAGATGGGTAAGAAACTTATATGATTGTCTCTTCAGTCTTTTTATCAAAAAAGTGCGCCTTGCTCATATCAAAAACTACATCCATATTCTGATTGACGCGCGGCCTATCGTGCGCTCCGGCACGGGCAATAAAAGTGTGCCTTCCTGTATTTAAATAAAGGTAAACTTCTGAGCCCATAGGTTCAACCACTTCGCAGTTTACTCTTATGATATTTTCTGGAGGCGCTTCAGAAACGAATAATTTATCATAGATATCTTCGCAACGTATGCCAAAGATAATATCCCCACCAACATAAGGCGTGAGCTTCTCATACATATCTTCTACAATTTTTACTATTGTTTTACCTTCATCAAAATATAATCGAGCGTCTTTTTTGATAATTTCACCCTGCAGGAAATTCATAGGTGGCGAACCAATAAATCCCGCAACAAATTTATTCTTTGGGTGGTCATAAACCTCCATCGAATCTGCAACCTGTTGTAAAATTCCGCCTTTCATTACAGCAATCCTATCGCCCATGGTCATAGCCTCAACCTGGTCGTGGGTAACATATATTATCGTTGATTGAAGCCTTATATGGAGCTTGTGTATCTCGGTACGCATCTGGACCCTTAATTTTGCATCGAGATTACTCAAAGGCTCATCAAACAAAAATACCAATGGTTTTCTCACAATTGCCCTTCCTACGGCAACGCGCTGCCTCTCGCCGCCAGAGAGCTCTCGGGGTTTACGGTCAAGCAGGTGTTTTATGCCTAAAATGTCGGCAGCTTCATTAACCCGCCGGACAATCTCGTTTTTAGGATAACCTCTTAATTTTAAACCAAACGCCATATTTTCAAATACAGTAAAGTGCGGGTAAATTGCGTAATTTTGGAACACCATGGCAATATCGCGGTCTTTCGCAGGTATGTCATTAACGAGTTTATCGCCTATATAAATTTCACCTTTTGTTATCTCCTCTAAGCCGGCGATCATCCTTAAGGTTGTAGATTTACCGCATCCGGATGGCCCAACCAGGACCATAAATTCCTTATTCTCAACTCCCAACATTACATTATCAACCACCTTCATGCTATTAGCAAAAACCTTGGTGACATTTTTCAGGCTTACCTGTGCCATCGCCCTCACTCCGTTCGGGAGTTCTAAGTTATTAGTTATAAGTTATGGGTAGATTGGACATCTTTTAACTCATAACCTATAAACCCAATCGTTATTAGAGGTCTCTGAAAAACTCCCAAAAACTACATCAGAGACCTCTGATTTCAGAGA
>DCOU01000154.1:14899-15787 GCA_002322525.1 Candidatus Omnitrophica bacterium UBA1562
AGAGAGCTCTGCCTATTTTTAGACCCAGAGCTCTCTATTATATATTTATTAAGCAAGATAGTCAAGCAATTGGCCTAATGTGCCTTTTAGGTTCTTTCGATGTACTATCATATCAATCAGGCCGTGCTCCAGCAAAAACTCTGAGCGTTGAAATCCGACAGGCAACTTCTGTCTTATGGTCTGCTCGATAACCCGAGGGCCGGTAAAACCAATTAGCGCCTTCGGTTCAGCAATAATTATATCGCCTAATCCCGCAAATGAAGCCATTACTCCGGCCATAGTAGGATTGGTAAGTACAGAAATGTAAGGAAGTTTTGCCTTATGATGATAATAAAGCGCGGCTGAGGTCTTGGCCATCTGCATAAGGCTAAACATACCCTCATACATTCTCGCCCCGCCGCCTGAACCCGAAACAATGAGCAAAGGCAGTTTTTCCTTTGTTGCAATCTCAATAGCGCGGGTTATTTTCTCGCCTACCACTGAGCCCATTGAGCCCATAATAAAACGCGAATCTGTAACGGCAATAATTATTTTCTTATTATCCAGAAACCCTTCGCCGGTTACTGCTGCTTCTTTTAAACCCGTAGTATTCTGATCCTGGGATATTTTATCCCTGTAAGTCTTGGGTCCCTTAAATTCCAAAGGGTCCGCGGGTAACATATCTTTATCATATTCCTGAAATGTATCCTTATCTAAAAGCATATTTATCCTTTCGTAAGCCCCCAAGACAAAATGGTAATTACATTTTGGACAAACCTTGAGATTCTCTTCGAGCGTTTTATTATATAATGCCTCAGAGCATCCTCCGCATTTTGTCCAGAGTCCATCTGGAATATCTTTTTTTTTAAGCCTTACAATCGTATATTTGGGTTTGCCGAATAGTGCCAT
>DCOU01000154.1:15974-17801 GCA_002322525.1 Candidatus Omnitrophica bacterium UBA1562
TTATTAATCACCAGCCCCGACAAAACCTTCGGATAAAAATACGTTGATTTAGCTGGCATCTTCTGGCCGGTTAAGGCAACAGAGATTATCTGTTGGATTCTCGCCGGATTTAAAAAGAAGGCAATATATGAATTGTCATTATCTACTTTTTCAATTAATTCATTAGTATTAGGGCTGAATATGAGAGTGTCTTTATCCTCTAAATCAATCCCTAAAATCTTTTTTAAAACTATATAGTTTAAAATAGAAACATCTAATGACCTAAACTCAAGCGGCTTATCGTTGAGCATTCTATCTAGAATCTTAATGTTCTTTAAACGCAGGAGCCGGTACTTCTTGTCGTGATACATTCCCAATACGTGCTCGCTGCGTCCTCCCTTTTCCATAAGAAAGAAAAAACGTATTTTGTCTTTAATCTCTTCTACATCAAAATAATCCTTCATGCTCAATACAAACTTGGGTATATCTGGTTTTGAGGCGAATTTAACCAGACGATGAATGGGCAATATAGTAAGGCCGCTGGAATCTGCATTTGTAAAATAAGCTAAAATATAATTAAAACCTGCCTCCGGCGAAGGCGCGGTTAGTTTTTTCTTCATTTCATCTCTATAAGCACAGGCTACTTCATAGCGATGATGACCGTCGGCAATGAAAATATTCTCGTCTTGCATCTTAGCCTTTATAGCGTCTAAAATATCAGGGGAATCCAATCTCCATAATTTATGAGCAACTTTCTCATCATTTACTAAATCCAGGAAAGGCTTTTTTTCCTGAATATATTTTTGGTAGGTACGTTGAATAACGCGTTTCTTATCAGGGAAGATGACAAATATAGGGCTTAAATTTGCTTTAACCGCTCTAAGAAGTTTTAATCTATCTTCTTTTGGTTCAAGATGCGTGTGTTCATGGGTATATATAGTTGAATCTTTGTCTTCTAAATATAAACGCGCTATAAAACCCAGGCGAGTCCTTTTTTCCCCTTTTAAATTATATTGCTGGCTATAAAAATATATAGCCGGGCTCTTATCCGAAACGAGGAGCTTATCTTTTTGCCAATCCCTAAAAAGTTGCGCTGCCCGGCGATACTTATCTTCGCCGGGAATATCTCGACCCAGAAGTATATGTATAAAGTTATAAGGATGGAGGCCGTGGTAGTATTGCTGTTGGATAGGCGAAATTATATCGTACGGCGGGCAGACAACAGAAGAAAGGTTTCTAATTTCTCCCTGGTTATAAATAACCGCTCTAAATGGTTCTATTTTTGCCATAGGCAAGTAACGATATCTTATTGGGGCTGGCAGGTCTTACAACCTTCTTGAATTTTAGGACAGGTTTTATTTGGCTTATTATCGGAAGGTGATTTCTTACGATAATCTGTGGCATAAAATCCTGTACCCTTAAAAATTATGCCTGAACCTGAACCTATAAGTCGCCTTACTTTGCGATTACATTTAGGACACTTATCTAACGTTGCTGCAGTGATCTTCTGAAATACTTCAAAATTATGTCCGCAATGTGTGCATTCATATTCATATGTTGGCACTTTACCTCGCTCCCTTCGCTCGCTCGGAGTTATTAGTTAATACACTACTATGTTAATTTTTGACCTTATTTTACTATTATTAAAAAGATAAGTCATTGTTTAGCAATAAGTTAAGAAAACTTTATCCTTTGACTGTCTAAGGAAAAATGCATTTTTAACAAAGTCATGTAAAGGAATAGGAAGGTCTATCCTTTCTGGATTAGTCTGCTCCTATAGTGACCGAAAGCGCTTCTTCTAAGGAGGTGACCCCGTCTTCAACTTTTTTCAATCCCGATTCATAAAGC
>DCOU01000026.1:0-17183 GCA_002322525.1 Candidatus Omnitrophica bacterium UBA1562
TAAAATTTAACAAAGTTGTGTAAACAGATTTGAAGATTTGGAATGTTGGCAAGAAGCAAGAAGATTAATGAGGATGATTTATGAAATTACAAAAAATAGATCTTTTTCTAAAGATTATCGTTTGAGAGATCAAATTGTCGGAGCAGGCATATCTATAATGAATAATATTGCCGAAGGCTTTGATAGTCAGTCGAATATTGAATTTATCAGATTTTTAAGATATTCTCGCAGGTCTACATCTGAAGTCCAAAATTGTTTATACATTGCTCTGGATCAAACTTATATAACTGAGCAAACTTTAGATAAAATTTATCAACAAGCCAATAAGACTAGACAAATTATCGATGGCTTGATAAGATATTTGCGAAAGCAGAAACGGGCCTAACGAGCATAACGGGTAAAACGAGCATAACGAATGAAACTTAAATCTACTTTAGAAAATTATTTATTTGTTCTTCCGGCAGTTATAATCTTTACTATCTTTTATATCATTCCTTTTGTCTGGGTCTTTCAATTAGGTATGTATGAATGGGATGGTATACTTCCTACCAAGACTTTTGTGGGTTTGGGGAATTTTAAAGAGATATTCTTTGAGGATAAAATCTGGTGGCAGTCGATGCTTAACGCCGGCTGGATTACCTTTATTGCTTTAACCTTTCAAAACGCGCTTGCCTTTCTCTTGGCCTGGGCCTGTGATAGAGAGATAAAACTAAAACATTTCTATAAGCTCATATTTTTCATCCCGCCTGTTTTATCTGAGGTAGTAGTGGGTCTGGTCTGGCAGTGGATTTTGGACGGAAATTATGGATTGTTAAATCATTGGTTAGCGCAATTAGGACTGGCACAATTGGCGAGAAATTGGCTCTCTGACCCTCAGACTGCCTTAACTACCGTGGCAATTGTGCATTCCTGGAAGGGTTTTGGTTGGGGTTTTTTGATATTTTTAGCGGGGCTGCAGACTATACCGCGTGAACTTTACGAAGCGGCGCACGTAGACGGAGCAAATGCCTGGGATTGTTTTAGAAAGATTACCCTTCCTTTGATGATACCCGTGGCAGTATTGGTGGGTATACTTACAGTCTTAGGCACCATGCAGGCCTTTGTTCTGATTATTGCCATGACTGGCGGAGGACCAGCATATCATACTCAGGTTCCGGTGTTAAGGATCCTGGCATCCATGCGTTACTCATCACATTTCGGTTATGCCTGTGCCCAGGGGATTAGTTTTGGTTTGATTCTGATAGCAATTTCTTTTATCCAGTACCGCTTCTCAAAGAAGGCACGCCAGATGTAAGGATATGAACCCCGTTAGAAATAATATTCTGACGGGGTAAAAGGAGGATTTCTAACGGGGTGAAAACAGTAGCGTATTATAAAACCAAGAAAATAATCATAAATTTACTTATCCATTTATTTTTAATTAGCGTGGCTATCACCTGCATATTCCCTTTATTATGGATGCTTTCCTCAAGCCTGAAGACGCAGGAAACGATATTTAAGGATATGTCGCTTATCCCCAAGGAATTCCATTTTGAGAATTATTATCTGGCCTGGAAAGAAGGTGGTTTTGGTAGATATTTTTTAAACAGTATATTTTATACTACTTCGGTAGTGGCGGGGATAGTGATTATCGCCTCCCTGGCTGCCTATGCCTTTTCCCGTTTTCGCTTTCCCGGAAGAAACCTTCTCTTTTTTATGTTTATGGCGGCGATGATGATTCCCATACCCGGAAGCTTTGTAGCGTTATACGTTCTTTTGAATAAACTACACTTAAGGAATACTGCTTTAGGATATATTCTGTGCATGATAAACGTAGGATTATCCACGAGCATATTTCTTTTAAAGACCTTTTTTGATAAATTGCCCCGGGATTTAGAAGATGCGGCCAGAATTGACGGCTGTTCTAAGTTTGGCATCTGGTGGCATATAGCCCTACCCCTGGCAAAGCCGGTATTGGCAGTAGTGGTAATATTTAATGCGCTGAATGTCTGGAACGAGTATATTTTAGCCCTGATTATTTTTGACAGTAAGCCCCTTATGCCGCTTCAGGTAGCATTGACGACCTTTCAAGGAGAGTTCATTACGCGTTATCCGCTTTTAATGGCAGGCCTGGCTATCACTGCCTTACCTATAATCATAATCTATTTTCTTATGGAGAAGCATATTGTCAAAGGGGTGACCCAGGGAGCGATGGTGGGATGATTTGGCTTATGGCATATTGCTTATGGCTTATAGTTTATAATAACTATGTTTAGATTTGAAAGTTTAGATATTTGGAAATTAGCAATTGAATATGGGGGTAGATTATACGATATAGCAGATTCTTTGCCCCAAAAAGAAATGTACGGCTTAAGTTCTCAACTTAGAAGAGCAGCGGTTTCTATTTCTAATAATATTGCTGAAGGCTCAGGAGCAAACACTAATAAAGATTTTTCTTGTTTTCTTGACATAAGCATTAAGTCTGCTTTAGAGACAGTGAATATTTTATATTTTGCCTTATTAAGAAAATATATTAATGAAACGAGACAGAAAGAAATGCACGAAGAAGCAGAGACGTTAATAAAAAAGATAAGGGCTTTTAAGAAAATTTTAAAATGAAGCAAATAAAATTAATTATTTTAGTAATATTTTTTGCCATATGCCATATGCCATATACTATATGCCAAGGGTCTTCCTCCGGAGAGTTGATTGTTAAGGCCTGGGAGGCGCACGGCAGGAGAGACATAGAGGCAACTTTTAAATATACCCAGGAGTGCATAGACTTATATAAAGATGAGGCAGATAGGCTGCAGGCGTCTTTGAAGGCACTCCCCAAAAGTAAAGAGGAAATTGAGCAAGTAGCAGTTTTAAACGATGTAACCACGGCTTATTTTATTCAGGCAGAGAGTTTAATGCGGCAAGAGAAATTAGAAGAGGCAAAGAAAATTTTTAAAATGATTATTGATAAATACTATTATGCGCAGGCCTGGGACCAGCGCGGTTGGTACTGGCAGATTGCGCAGGCAGCGGCCTCAAGCATAAAGAAAATAGAGACAGGTTCTATTGAGATAGAAAAGAAAAAGCAGGTAAGCCAACTTCTGACAAAGATAGTTTTATATGAGCCGGGTGAGGAAGATTTTGTGGATTATGAAAAATACGGGGAGTTTAAAAATATAGGAACAAAGGATTACCAGTATATTATAAAGGACCAGGAAGGATTAAGTGCGGCTGTGGGTGAGGGGATATACCCAAATACTACTTCTCTAAGATGGGACCCGGAATATAAAAAGGCGCGAGAAGAAAAGAGACTAGAGGGCAGCCACTGGGATTTTGTGCAATCACCGGATTTAGAAGCTGCTTTTTTAAAATGGGCTACTGCCTCTGAGCCTCAAGGAGTGAAGTTATTCTATACTGGTTTAATCTTAGAGAAATCAGGTTTAATAAAACATGCAATTAAATGTTACTATGCGATTGTGGTGCATTTTCCAGGTAGCGTCGGCTGGACTTACTGGCATACACCCTGGTCAGTGGGACAGGCAGCGATTGCCAAAATAAACTTTATTTTACGCAATAATCCAAAGTTAGGCTATAAACTCGTTGATGCGGATATCCATATCGTCAATGGATATGATAACGATGTTTCTAACGATACCGTAATTATCAATCCCGGTAAGTTTGTTAAGGGTAAGTGGCCCAAAACCCCTAAATCCAAACCCGCATTGGAATTGGGGATAAGCGTAAAGAGACAACTAGGTAAAGGCAGGGTTTGTCTTATTCAGCATGAGACAGGTGACTGGCAGTTAATTGTAGACGGGAAGCCCTATATAATTAAAGGAATTACTTATACGCCAACAAAGATAGGCGAGTCTCCTGATGAGGGAACAATGACTAATTGGATGGAGGATGATTTCAATAATAACGGCAAGATTGACGGCCCTTATGATGCCTTTGTAGATAAAAATAAAAATAATCTCCAGGATAAAAATGAACCGAGCATTGGCGATTTCAAGTTAATGAAAGAAATGGGTGTCAACACAATCAGGCTATATCACCAGCCTTTTAAGGTGGATAAGGAATTCCTACGCGGCCTTTACCGAAACTTTGGCATCAGGGTAATTATGGGCGATTTCTTAGGTAAATATGCCCTGGGTTCTGGCGCGCCCTGGTATCCGGGCACAGATTACAATAATGAAGAGCACAAAAAAAATATGATGGAATCTGTAACTAAAATGGTTTTAGAATTTAAAGATGAGCCGTATATATTATTCTGGCTTTTGGGTAACGAAAATGTCTATGGTTTTGCCTGTAACGCCAACAAAGTTCCAGATGCATTTTTTAAATTTGCTAATGAGGTAGCTAAACAAATCAAGGCCATCGACCCCGGACATCCTGTAGCTATTTGTAGTGGCGATGTTTTGTTTCTAGATAAATTTGGCAGGAATTGTCCTGACATCGATATCTTTGGTAGCAATGCTTACCGGGGAGATTATGGTTTTGGTTTTCTTTGGCGACAGGTAAAAAAAGAAGCTGATAAACCTGTGTTTATTACAGAATTTGGCTGTCCGGCTTATGCTGAAGGTAAAAGTCTCGATGACGCAGAATATTTACAGGCGCAATACCATAGCGGAGCCTGGGGTGATATCGAATATAATATGGCATTTAAGCCAGGTGCAGGGAATGCTTTAGGAGGAGTGGTCTTTGAATGGTTAGATGAATGGTGGAAGGCGTATGAACCCTCAATACATGACACCAAAGGTTTATTTACCGGTCCATTTCCCGACGGGTTTATGCATGAGGAGTGGTTGGGAGTTTGCAGCCAGGGCGAGGGCAAATTAAGTCCCTTTTTGAGACAGTTACGCAAGTCGTATTTTATGTATAAAAAGATGTGGCGATAATGTAGCATATAGCATATGGCCTATAGCATATGGCGTATAGAGGAATACACGTCAGTTTTAGACTATAAGCAATAAGCCATAAGCAATAAGCTAAGAGGAGGTAGAAAGGAGGCACTTGACAGAACTAAAAACTTTAATTTAAATGGCATATAGCATATTGCATATGGCATATAGAAATAACAGGTAAATAACAGTAAACCATAAGCCATAAGCTATACGCTATAAGCAAAAAAGGGAGGTGTAAGAAATGAAGAAGTTATTAGTAGTTTTGCTAACGTTGGCTCTCGTAATACCAATTTGTGCCTTGGCGCAAGAGCAACCTAAAGAATTTGTGGTTTATGCTGATAAGAATACGCGGGATAATCACTATATTCCCTCTGGTTTCATGGGCGATTACGGAGACGTGAAAATTAACGACCAGGCGATGGATAATCCCCAAACAGGTGCAACCTGCATCCAGTTTGTTTACACAGCCAAGAAATCACAAGGTCAAGGCTGGGCAGGCGTTTATTGGCAGAATCCTCCCAACAACTGGGGAAGCAAGAAGGGCGGTTTTGATTTAACCGGGATGACCAAGCTTACTTTCTGGGCGCGGGGAGTGAAAGGTGGTGAGGTAATCCAGAAGTTTATGGTGGGTGGTATTAAGGGTATTTATCCAGACTCTGCCATAGTGGAAATTGGCCCAATTGAACTCACTGATACCTGGAAAGAATACACCATTAATCTTGCCGGTCGTGACCTCAGCTATATCAATGGCGGTTTTGGCTGGGTAACTACTGCAGACCTAAGTCCTGAGGGTATAACCTTTTATCTTGATGATATAAAATTTGAAGTAGATACGACATTGAAGCCCGAGGCTAAAAAGCAAGAGAATATACCTTTCTATGTGTATGCCGATAGAAGTTCAACGAATAATCATTTCATCCCTTCAGGTTGGATGGGTGATTATGGTGACCTCAAATATGACGGTGCCGCAAAAGAGGATCCTTATTTAGGTGATAGCTGTATCAAGATAATCTACACAGGTCAAGCCACTCAAGGTGCGCGCTGGGCAGGGATATACTGGCAGAATCCGGCAAACAACTGGGGAGCAGTGGATGCGGGTTATGACCTTTCCAAGGCCACCAAACTTACCTTCTGGGCACGCGGGGAGAAAGGCGGAGAAAGAATTGAGGAATTTAAGGTAGGCGGGATTATGGGTGAGTTTTCTGACTCAGATACAGCCACCATTGGTCCAGTTATTCTCAATAAAACCTGGACCCAGTACGCCATTGACTTAAAAGGCAAGGATATGTCTTACATCATCGGCGGTTTCTGCTGGGCAACAAATGTCGATGTGAATCCTGAAGGAGCAACGTTTTATCTGGATGAGATTAAATACGAATAAAAATCGTTTTGCCCGTTAGGGTTCGTTAGGCTCGTTTTGCCCGTTACGCTAAGAGTAAAACGAGCTAAACGAACTAAACGAGCTCAACGGACCAAACGGGCCAAAGGGATGAAAAAGATTTATATTGTAGTTATTTTTTTATTGGCCCTGGTAGTGACCCTCATATTTGCCACAGGCATGATGGGTCGACCAAAGCCAGGTGTCTATATAAAGAAACTGAAAGATAGCCATTATCAGTTAATCGCAAACCGTAAACCCTACATTGTTAAAGGTGCCTGCTATAACCCTATACCCATTGGCGAGAATCACGAATATGATTGGTGGTCAGACCCTCACACCCCTTGGCTTAGAGACGGAAAATTAATGCAGGAGATGGGCGTAAATACTATCAGAGTTTATCAACCCCATGAAAATATCGAAGAAGTAAGGAGGGTTATCCACGATTTATACGCACTTTATGGTATCCGCACTATTTTGGGCCACTGGTTGGGTTTCTGGGAATACCCTTGTCCTTTTTACTCTGATAAGGCCTTCCAGGATAGAATTAAAAAAGAAGTCCTGGAGATGGTCGCCGCCTATAAGGATGAACCGGGCATACTTTTATGGATTTTAGGGAATGAGAATAATTATTCCTGTTGGGGCAGAGTTAATCCCTGGTCTGATGAAGAAATAGATAAAGAGGCCGACCCGCAGAAGAAGAATCTCCTGCGCGCTAAGATTTATTATACTTTTGTAAACGACTTGGCAAGAGAAATACATGGGGTTGACCCTGACCATCCAGTTGCACTTGGCAACGGCGAATTGGTGGGGTTAGACATTGCAAGTAAAGTGTGTCCGGATATAGACTTGGTCGCTTGTATTATTTATCGAGGGAAAACTTTTGGTAATCTTTTCCAGTCCTTAAAGGCAACCTTTGATAGGCCGATACTTTTGTCGGAATTTGGCGCGGATAGTTACGATGCCTATAAAAATTTAGAAGACCAGAATATGCAGGCATTTTTTCTGGAATCGCAGTGGCGCCAGATTTATGAAAATTTAGCTAAAAATAAGAAAGGCGCGGGTAATTGTTTAGGAGGCACAATCTTTGAATGGACAGATGAATGGTGGAAACATAACGAAAGCGACCCTAAAGGCTACAAAATACATAATCCAGAGGCAGGCTGGTCCAGTGGCAGTTATTATTTTGATATAAAGGCACCCGGTAATATGAATATGAACGAAGAGCACTTTGGTATTGTGGCTTTATCCGAGGAATTAGAGAGTGGGCTTAATAAACGTATCCCTAAAAAGAGCTATTATGTCATCAGGGAGTTTTGGAAAAACCCTAATTTAAATCCAAAGAACAAAAAGGGAGCAAAATCCAGATGACAAAATCCAAAATTCAAAAAAGTAGGCAGAAGAATAAATTCATAACAATCTTTTTATTCTTATTAGTTATTGCCATATGCCATATGCCATATGCCATATGCCAATCCTATGCCCAGGATAATAACAAACTATTTACTTTGACTAAACAAATTATTGAGGCAAAGACGAATATTGAGCTCTATGTTCCTTTCGAAGAATTAAAGAACGTTTATTTTAAAGATAATAAGTACACAGAGTTTGTAGAGTTTTTAAAATCCTTGGGCCAGAAAAAGGATAGATTAGAGCCATTTACGAATTACTATATGGCGCTTGCGCGCTATTATCAGCTTAAGTATCTTGAAGAGACACAAAACTGGGATGAATATTTTAATAATGGTAATACCTATAGAGATGAGTTTGTCAGCGCTATACAAAAGACGATTGATTCTACTATGTTTAAGGAACCCCTGCATCTTTACGCTAAACTTATCTTATGGCAATTCCATAAAGACCAAGAAGATGCTTTTGCGGAATCAGCTTTATTGGATTTAATGAATACTACCTTAGGATATGCCAGAGAGGAGCAAAATACAAAACCCATAAAAGATGTGGCGGATAAACTTTCATCCTACGGTGAAAAAGGTAAATCCAAAGAGTTATACCGGATTTATGTGCAAAAATTAATTGGTTCGCTAAAGGAGGATAGAGAATTAGAGAATATCGCTTTAGAATTTTATAAAGAAGAGAATCTAGAGTTGTCCGAAGCTCTTTACGATGCTTATATTGAGCGGATTGCCAAAACATACCCTAAAGAAAAAAGCATATCGATTTTGACAGATATTGTTAAGTTATTTTCTTATAAGGATGAAAGTCCAAATGATGCCTTTTATGCTGAAAAGATATTTGAGAAAATAGAAGATATCGGTGGTAAAGAAGCTTTTACTGAGGAATTAATGTATTTGCGCGCCTTTAACTTAGAGAAAGTCAAGGAACACATTAAAGCTAAAGATATCTATATAGATTTAGTTAAATGTTACCCTTTAACCACTCATGCTGATGAAGCGGATTTTAAAGTAGGTATTATATATACTTATGTAGTTAGGGATGTAAATAGCGGTAAAACTTATTTTGAAAAATTAGCACAGAAAGAAAATGTTAGCCCTCAGGTTGTTTCGGGTTTATATCAATTAGGCCTTCTAAATCAGTGGGAGGAGGATTTGGCCAAGGCTAAAGAATATTATGATAAGTTGATTGAGAGAGCCAAAGATGATTTTCAAGAAACAGTCACCCTGACTAAAGAAAGACTAAAGGAGATAGATGAGGCAAAGCCCATAGAATATAATCTCAAGACATTCTTGGATGTTTCATTAAAGGAAGAGTATATGATGCTGGATATGAGTAAGTTAGACCTAAAGGCCCAGCCTTATAGAACTAAGAAAGAGGATAATGTTAATATAACTTCTCAGATTTATCTTGCAGAGAGTGGTTGTTTCCAGGTAGAATTGCAGTATCTTTGGTCTGGTCATATAGGAACAACAAAGCCATCTTCTTCTAAAGGCACATTCGACACTAAATACCTCCATTCTGGCACCAAAGAAGTAAATCTGGTTGTTGTCTCGCCTACAGGCGTCGTTGACCGCGATATTGTTATGGCAGACGTCTATTAATCCATCCATTTCCCTTCCCATTATTAAAATAACATGTGGTTAAAATTGTGTGGACAAAGGGCCTAAAATATGTAAAATATCTTCATAACGGATAAGGCGAACATATGACTCCTAACCTGAAGAACAAACAACCTAAATATTACCTTAACGCGAAAACTAAACAATTCGTTATTGAAAACTATAACTTTGCCAAGCCCTTTGCTAATTTCTTCCCGGGAATCGCTGGTAAATATGGCGTACCGATGTGGGTCTTCTATGTCAACCGGGGACAGGCAATAGCCAGCTTTGGCACAAAGGATAAAGACCATGCCATATTGGAATTCTTTCCCGCAAACAAGGCCTGGCAATTAGTCTCCTTGCAGGGATTCCGCACCTTTATCAAGATATTTACCCTGTTAGATAAATCTACATCGCAAGATAAACATTATCTAACGGGGTTTACCGATAAAAAGTTTGTCCTCTATGAACCATTTCACAATGGTTTCACTAATTTAGGATATCATCTCACTAACCGAATGTTTATCACCTCATCTGATTTAGTCCTAGAGGAAGAGAATTTATCTCTGGGCCTTAAGATAAAGGTAGAATATTTTACTATCCCTAATGACTCCTATTCTGCCTTGGCAAGAATCGTCACTATTCAAAACTTAAATTCCAAGACAAAAAAAATCCAGCTGATAGATGGCCTGCCACAAATTATTCCCTATGGCGTAAGTAACCTATTCTTAAAGAAACTGGGACGGACTATCGAAGCCTGGATGAATATAGAGAACCTCCAAAATGGCGTTCCTTTCTATAAACTCGATGTTGACCCTACTGACAGACCAGAAGTAATACATATAAATGAAGGTAACTTCTATTTGGGGTTTTATTATGACCGAGGAAGACCGAAAATTATAAAACCCATTGTTGACCCGCAATCCGTATTTGGCCCGGTTACTGATTTTTCCTATCCTCGGCAGTTTCTGGCCCGCAAAAATTTTATCCTTCCTCCTGACAGACTTACTAAAAATAAAACTCCTTGCGCTATGATACTATTAAACTACGAATTAGCAAAATTTGACGAAAAGAAGATTTATTCACTGATTGGTTATATGAGAAGTAAAGATGTATTGAACTCTTCGATTCCTAGGATAATTAAGCCAGAATACCTGACCCAGAAGAAAGAAGAAAATAGAAAAATCATTGAAGAATTGCAGTCCGATATAACTACTGTAAGCAGTTCTAGCGAATTTAATCTTTATGCCCAGCAAACCTATTTAGACAATATTATACGAGGTGGGTATCCGGTAATCTTTTCCCACCTATCTCTTAGAGCATCAGGCGGGATCCCGCCTTCGGCGGGAAAATCTGATTCGTCAGACTCGGTATTCTATCTATACGCCAGGAAGCATGGTGACTTAGAGAGAGATTACAATAAATTTCAAATCCAAACCACTTATTTTTCCCAAGGAAACGGCAATTACCGCGATATGAACCAGAATCGCAGATGCGATGTCTGGTTTAATCCGGATATAAAAGATGAAAATGTGATTACCTTCTTTAACCTCATTCAAGCCGATGGCTTTAATCCCTTAGTGGTTAAAGGGGTAAGTTTTACACTTAAAAATGCACAAGATTTTAAATATGTATTAAAAGATCTGGTAGAGGGAAAAAACATCTTAAAAATCCTGGCATTCTTAAATAAGCCATTTACCCCGTTAGATAAATCTATGTCCCAAGATAAACATTATCTAACGGGGTTTACACCTGGTGATGTAATTCTCTTTATTAAAGAAAATAAAATTAAATTAAATGTCTCTTATGATGAATTATTGAACATATTACTATCGCATTCTCTAAAAAATCAGGAGGCTGAACACGGCGAAGGCTTCTGGACAGACCACTGGACTTATAATCTTGATCTCTTGGAGAGTTATCTGGATGTTTATCCTGAAAATTTAAGAGAAATAATCTTTGAGAAAAAAATTTTTACCTTTTACGACAATACTGAGACTGTAAGGCCCCGACAGGAAAAATATGTGCTTAAGGAGGGTTCGGTAAGACAATTGCATGCGGTTGTACCCAGCAATGCCAAAAGAGAAATGATGAGAAAAAGAACAACCCAAGCACATACTGTAAGGATACAATATGGACTTGGTCAAATCTACCAGACCTCTCTCATCAATAAATTATTATGCCTGTTGGCCAATAAACTGGCGTCTCTGGACCCTTTTGGTTGCGGTATTGAAATGGAAGCAGATAAGCCCAACTGGTTTGATGCCTTGAATGGCCTACCGGCATTATTTGGTTCTTCGCTAAATGAAACCTTTGAATTAAAAAGATTGATTATTCTTATAAAAGAAACGATGCAAAAATGCGCAATAGAGAAAATATATATTACTGAAGAGATATATAATTTTCTCATTAATCTGGGTAAATTAATCCAAGATTATCTTGCTGGTAATTCTCATAATAAAGATTACAAATACTGGGATAAAAGCCATAGCCTTAAAGAGGATTACCGGCAAAAAACAAGATTGGGTTTTAGCGGCAAAGAACTAGAAACACCAACCGAACAATTAATAACTGTTTTAAATAATGCCTTAAAGAAGATAGATTTAGGTATTGATAAGGCATGGGATAGGAAAAAACATATTTATTATGCTTATTTTATAAATGAAGTTAAAGAATACACCCCTCTGGGAGCATCTTCTGTGAAACCGACCAAATTTAACCAGATAAGGCTGCCCTTCTTCTTAGAATCCCAGGTTCATGCCCTGAAGTTAACCGAGAATATAAATAGGGCAAAGATATTGTATGAGGCAATAAAGAAAAGCAGCCTTTATGATAAAAAACTAAAGATGTACAAATCCACTTCTTCTTTAAAGAGTGCGCCTTTAGAAATTGGTAGATGCCGTATATTTACCCCAGGGTGGCTTGAGCATGAATCTGTATGGCTGCATATGGAATATAAATATTTATTAGAAATTTTAAAGAGTGGTCTTTACGCAGAATTTTATGAGGATTTCAAAAATGTGCTTATCCCCTTCCAGAACCCTCAAAGATATGGGCGCAGTATCTTAGAAAATTCATCCTTCTTAGCCAGCAGCGCATTTCCAGATAAAACCTTACATGGCAATGGTTATGTGGCCAGACTTTCTGGCTCTACTGCAGAATTTTTACAGATCTGGTTAGTGATGAATGTGGGCTGGAAACCTTTTATTTTGGATAATAAAGGTGATTTGCATCTGCGTTTTAAACCTGTACTGGCAGGTTGGCTCTTTACCCCAAAAGATAAGACCTATAGTTTTAATTTCTTAGGTAAGATTAGGGTAACTTATCATAATCCCAATAGAATTGATACCTTTGGTAAGAACGCAGTTAGGCCAAAAAAGATTGTATTTAATGATAAAGATGAAAATTTTATCGAAATCCCCTCAGATACCATCCCCTCGCCTTACGCCCAACAGATAAGGTCTCGTCAAATAAACCGGATTGATGTATATCTGGAATAAGCAATTAGAACTTACGTTTGTAGAATAGCCTAAAGATATGTTGGGTATCTAAAGCGGAGAGGGTCCAGCTGGCCTGTTGGTAAGGGTCTTCATAATTCACAAATTCACCGTAAAGTAAGGTAAAGCTTTCATCATTGTTCAATTTATATTCTGTGCCGAAGAAGAAATTATGATGCGGTTCGTAATAATCATCGCTCTGGTATTTATTTTGTTTGTAAGCATCAATGAGCTTGGAATAAATATATTTGAACCAGAAAGTCCATTTGTCCGTGGGCATATAAGTTGTCTCTAATCCTATATGATTGATATTATCATCAAGACCACTGGCGTGCTTATTTTCATTGTAGGTGTAACCTAAAATAAATTCCCATCTATCAGTGGGAGTGTAGATAAATCTCGTTTTTCCAATGCTATAATATTTATAAGGCGGCACGCCAAAGAATTTCTGGTCATATAGAAAAGGCACTACCTTATCCCAGACCACCCCATCACGCGTCTCAGTAGTAACATAGGTATCATTTAAAAGGGCGCGTGGAAAATCTAAGGGGTCATTGGTGCGTTCGTAGATTCCTTCTACAGATAAGAGCTGTTCTATAAGTGCGTATTTTGCCCCGAAACCAAAAGCGCCCACTGAAGGATTCTTATCAGCATCTACGCTCGTATTCTCAGGGTGAATATCCTCTTCAGAAAAATAATCACTTAAGGAATACATGGTCTTGGCATAAAGGATGGGGTCATATCCTCCTGTGGTTCCAGGAAGATGCTGATAATAACCCAATAATTTCGTGGTCAGGCGCGAAGTAGCCTTATATGTAGTCTCATTTCTTACCACTGACTCTACATAGCTTCCATCATCTTTATGTACATTGCGGTATTTCAAGTCATTATCTAATTTTTCATCAAGGGCCTTCGCCGCCACCTTAAAACCCACCACGTTTCTGCCCCGGTCAACACCATCACCCCAGATTAAAGGTTTATCAATCTCGGCAATTTTCGCAAAATAAATATTGCGGCTGAATGTTGGGTCATCTCTGCGTGTATAGCGGTAATTAGATAAACCAGGGTAGAAATCCGCATCCATATGCACAGCATAAATTTCACCTTTATAAACTCCATTATAATAAGGAGGGCGGGGTATATCCCAATCTTCCTTTTTCTTGGAAGCATCATAAACCCAAGCCAATTTAGCAGCCGGGCCATTATAGGTACTATTAAAATCTTTGGCCTCCTGGATATCTGTATGGCTAGCGGCAACCTCTGCAGAAATGGTATTGTATTCAGATAATTTATAGATTAAATCTGTCCCTCCTACCTGATTAGAGGCATCGAGGCTACCGCCGTTTACCCCTAACTTTGCAGTCTGGGTAAACCCTAACTGTAAATCACCAGTCAAGGGAATTTTTAATCTCGTGGCTTCGTGAATGCTATTGGAATTCTCGTAGTCATCCCATAAACTCATGGGTGTAGCCACCGTGGTTTCTAATGAATAATTGCCTGGATTGGACTTAAAAGATATGCCCCTTAAAAAAGTAAGCCGATGCGGATAATCACCACTACTGTCTTTGGTAAAGAAAGACAACCTTCTTATCCATCTACCTTTTTTTACAGGTGTTACTCCACTATCTGGTTCAAAAATTCTACTGGGTTCGTATTCATCTAACCAAGGGCTCTCCTCCCAGTAAACATGCTTATTAGATAATACTAAAGGGTCATCTGAGGTCAGGGCTTCGTATTGGTCAGAAATAGGAAAGGCCTTGAAACTGTAATCCTCCTGTTTATAGTCAAACCAGAATTTTCTAATCGGACGGTAATCACGATTAATTTCCATGGGCTGTATAGGATTAAATGTCGTTGCCCAATCGGTAAGCCCAGTAGGGGTAGTAACCGTGGTCTTTCCATCGTCTACTTTTATCTGCTTAAGATTTATAATATTTCCTTTTTTAGAACGGTAGGTTTCATTTATAGTGCGGCTGTCATTCGACCAATATTTTAAATCCATATTTACCACATCACCGCCTGTGGTTGAGGTAACCGTAACATGGTTTTTACCGATAAATGTCCAAGGGTCAATAGTGATTTCCATAAAGGCATTAAGGGGAGTATCATACTGTGTCTGCATGCCTAAAGTTAGCCGGTCGTAAATTTTAGGGTCATAGGTATTATGGCGCTGGTCTCCCCAAAGGTACCGCCAGTTTTTCTCCCGCGGCACACCAACCCTATCTGCATTGGCATCTTTCCAAATAACATCTTCAGGAGTCATACCTAAACTTAACCGATATTCACCACTTAAAACAGCAGGGCCCTTTTGTTCTACAACCTTCTTAGTTTTCTCTTTACTAAGACTATCCAAAGCACTGCTTATTATTTCTTCTCTGGTAGGTTTCGCCTCGACTTTCTTAATTATTGTTTTGGGAGCAGATGGATAAAACCCTTGCTTAAAGATAGTATTTATGTATTGTTTAGCAGTCTGATTATTGGAGTCTATTAATAATGCCTTATTAAACTCATGCAGGGCATCATCGTATTTGCCTATACGATAAAAAGCAATCCCCAGCTCACAGAGATATTCCGCTGCCTGGGTAGCGCAAAAGGCAGGACGCAGGATTACAGAAGTCAACAACAAAAATAATAGCGCTATTATTTTAATCTTGTGTACCATAATTTGATTACTATTGTATACCATTTTCTATATATAGGTCAAGAAAAATAATATATCTCTGCAAATTTTTAAATTTAAAATTTTTAAATTCACCTCTATCCCCAACCCCATAAAATTACTTGACTCATGTGCGCTTTAGTTGTATAAATAGGTTACAAGAAAATCGCTTCGCGATTAGACCCTTCCTTTAAGAGGGTTAGGAAGGTCTATCCTTTTTAGGATTAGGAAAGTGTTTTATACTTTCCTATACCATAAAAAATATAAACCCCGTTAGAAATCTTGGATTACTTCGATTAGTATTAGGTATTTCTAACGGGGTAAACAAAACGTATATTTGTGCTGATTAAATGCTAAATTTAGAGGAAAGAGAATGGGGACTATAGATTTACAGAGAGAAGAACTTACTGAAAAAGAAAAGCGCCATATTGAGATTCTGGAGATTTTAAGAAGACGAGGGCCCCTGAGCCGGCCAGATATTGCTAAAGAGATGGGTATAAATGTGGTTACTGTCTCTACTTACATTGATGATTTCATAAAGTATAATCTGGTACATGAGAAGGAGTTGGATATCTCTGACGGTGGTAGGAGGCCTGTGCTTTTAGATTTAAATCCTCAAGGTGGCTATATAATTGGAGCAGGCTTAAATCTTATGAATATGGTAGGCGTTTTGGCGGATTTAAAAGGTAATATTGTCCTTAAGACACAGTTTGATCGGCCAGGTGCTTCAGCAAGGGAAATTGTGGAATGCCTGTTAGGGATAATTCGCGAGATAATCAGGCGTTCTAAAGATTATACTAAGGATATAAGAGGTATTGGTGTGGGTATTGCAGGTATTATCGATAAGAAGAACGGTTCCGTTCGCTGGCCAGAAAGAATAAGTTATAACTATACTAATTATGTATCGGTTAACTTACCTTTGAGGGAATTGATTGAAAAGGAGCTTGGTTTACCGGCGATTATTGAAAATGATGCCACAGCCGCCTGTTTTGGCGAACAGTGGTTACGGTTAGAGCCGAGCCTGAAAAATATTATATATATGTTTTCTGGGGTAGGCAGTGGTATAATGATTAACGGAGAGATTTACACTGGTAGCTATGGGTGTGCAGGTGAGCTCTCTATATATAATTATAAGCAAGAGGAGCAATTTAGCTGTTCTTTGGGTAATCCGTGTTTTTTAAAGCGCTGGGATACGGACTTAGGGATTGTGGAAGATGCCAAGTCGATGTTGGCTAAAGATAATAAATTAGCTGATAAATTCTTTAAGTTAACTTCAAGCAATATAGACAACGTAGATTTAAAAAGTGTATTTATTGCTAACAGAACAGGCGATACTATTGCGAGCTTGGCACTGGATAAGGCAGCCGCAAGGCTCGGAATAAAGATTGCATCCTTGGTAAATTTATTAAATCCACAAGTAGTTGTGATCGGTGGTGGTTTAGAGGAAGCGGGTGAAGGATTCTTAAATAAGGTAAGTTTAACGGTAAAAGATTGGGCTTTTAGAGAGGCGGCCGAAGATTTAAAGATTGTTTATTCTCAATTAAGAGAAAATGCAGTGGCCTTGGGCGCAGCCAGTCTCGTTATAGAGAAGGTATTTGCTGGATTACTATAATTAGGCTATCACGAAACTCGTGCCAGCCTATGATTACACAGATTTTAGAAGTAGATTACACAGATAATACCGACGATGCTTTTAATCTGTGCAATCGTTTTTTTAATCGGTGTAATCAAGGGCGGCACTTTTGTGACGCCCTA
>DCOU01000026.1:17251-28454 GCA_002322525.1 Candidatus Omnitrophica bacterium UBA1562
CGGCACTTTTGTGACGCCCTATTACTATAATAGGAAAGGAGAATAGATGCGAGAAAAAATAAGGCTTATCATAATAATAGTTCTCGCGGCCATGTTAGCGGTAAGTATCTTTACTGGTCTGCAAACTTACAGTGCAAAGAAAGCAATGGAACTGGAGAGAAACACATTGATAAACGAAAACGAAAGTTTAGCCAGAAAGATTGAAGAAATCGCTAAAGAAAGAAAACAACTTCAGGAGAAAGTTAATATATTAAGTAATGATTTAAATAAGGCCTCTCAGGAAAAACAGGATATCCAGGGACAATACGAATTAATAGTTAAAGAGAGAGACGACCTGGTCGGGAAACTAAAGACTTTGCAGGAAAATAACGACCAGTTACGCGACGATTTGAACAATCTTGTTCGTGAAAAACAGCGGTTAGGGCAAAGCCTGCAAGATAATTTATCGCTCCTAAGAAATGAGAATACCGAGTTAAAACAACAATTGGACAATTTAAACGGCCTTAAAACCAAGCTGGAAACTGAACTCGGGCAGCTTAAAGGAGAAAAGTCGGATTTCCAACGAAAGCTTAATGAGATAGACTCATTTTTAGAGCAGAAGTTAACCGAGCCCAAATACCTTAGCCTTAAAGAGCAACTAGGTGCTATGCGTAGCGGCGGCAAAGCAGAAACGCAACAGGCAGCAGAGCCCGAAAAGGAATCTGTAGAATTACCGCCTATAGTTGTGCGGCCACAAGCTCAAGCAGAAACACCGACGTGGCCAGAGAAGAGCGCGCCTGTTAATGCGACGGGTAAAGTCTTAGAGGTAAATAAAGAGAATAAGTTTGTAATCATTGATTTAGGTCAAGAAATGGGCGCAAAACTGGGCGATACCTTTAAGGTATATAAACAAGGTAACCCTATAGCTACTGTTGAAGTTATCCAGGTTCGCCAGAGTATCGCCGCCTGTGATATAAAGGAAGAAACTACGCCTATAGAAGCAGGCGATATAGTTAGATAATCCGTTAATCTCGTTAGGCTCGTTTTGCTCGTTAAGTTCGTTATAACGGGATAGACGGGCATAACGGGCTAAACGGACTCAACGAAATCTTGTTTTCATAATTATTAATGGTGCGCATTAAAAAAGATTCCTCCGGAGATGTTACCATAAATGATGTTGCCCGCCTGGCAGGCGTATCTATCACTACGGTTTCGCGCGTAATAAACAAAATCCCCACAGTTAAGGAAAAAAACCGCATTCTCGTGTTGGAGGCAGTCAAGCAGCTTAAATTTCAACCTTCTATTTTTGCGCAGCGGCTCGCCACCGGCAAGAGCAATGTGGTAGCATTGGTTATACCGCGCTACGAAGGAATATTTTATTCTTATTATGCCCTGGAGTTGATACGGGGCATAGGCACGCTTTGCGAAGCATTAAAATTAGATTTATTACTCCATCTTACTGACAGCCGCACGTCACTTAATTTAAAAGGTGTCGGAGGAATAATTTTTGCGGATATCATCGGTAACCGGGCTCAGCTCGAAGATGCATTAGCCTCCGGCATTCCCTCCATAGTGATTAATAATTATGTCGAGGATTTAGAAGTCAGCTGCATTGCTATAGATAATATAAGAGGCGCGCAAGACGCAGTCAATTATTTAATCGGTTTAGGCCACAGAAAAATAGCGCATATAACGGGTGATTTAGTCACTCAGGCAGCAGCTTGGCGTTTCGAAGGCTATAAGCGCGCGCTGAAGAAAAATAATATTGAGTTTTGCGAGGATTATGTATTTAAGACGGATTATTCGCGGGGGCAGGCCAGGAGCGCCGCGGAAAAGTTAATCAAGATACCCAATCCGCCTACTGCCGTATTTGTTGCCTCTGATTCTATGGCGCTTGAGGTAATGACAGTAGCGAGGGAATTAGGCCGCAAGGTTCCAGGCGATTTGTCTATTGTGGGTTTCGACGATAACCCCTCCGGCCTTTATGGGTCCGTATCTTTAACTACCGTAAGGCAACCTTTGATTAGGATGGCGCAAGATTGCGTAAAAGAATTGAATCTTTTGATATCTCGCAAGGATAAAGGTGGAAAGGTAAAAAAATTCCTGCTTCCGACAGAGTTAATAATTAGAGAATCCTGTCGACCCGTTGATCCTGGTAAGGCATAACCCTCCGCTGAATCAAAGGGAAAGAATAATTAATCCTGCTTTCTACACAAAATATGGTATATAAAAATTATTATAATACCATATATTGTATTTTTTCCTTGACAGAAAGATTCCGGGGTGTTATACTTTTCTTGGGTGAGAAAATTTAAGGTTTAATATTTAGCACGACTTTGTTAAAAATGCATNNAGCCGTGTGAGGGAAAACCTCACGCACGGTTTGATGAGGGGACGGTGGAAACCTTCGATATTTCGTGTCAAGGGCGCCACTATTCTACTCTACAAAATGCATTTTTCCTCAGACAGTCAAAGGATAAAGTTTTCTTAACTTATTGCTAAACAATGACTTATCTTTTTAATAATAGTAAAATAAGGTCAAAAATTAACATAGTAGTGATTTGGTTTTAATGGTGGAGGAGAAAATGGCACTGGAACTTTCCGAGAATGCCCTTAAGGTATTGGAGAAAAGGTATCTGAGCAAGGATGAGACAGGCCGGGCTATTGAGACACCAGAGGGTATGTTTCGCCGTGTAGCCAAGGCGATTGCCAGCGCAGATAAGCTTTACAATAAAACAGAAGAAGAGCTCGCCGGCCTTGAAGAGGCATTTTACCGCATTATGGCTGCTTTAGAATTTATGCCGAATTCGCCTTGCCTTATGAACGCGGGAAAAGAGCTCGCTCAGCTCAGTGCTTGTTTTACATTGCCTATTGATGATTCTATGGAATCAATATTTGAAACCTTAAAGGCAACATCCCTGATTCATCAATCGGGCGGAGGAACTGGCTTCTCTTTTTCACGGCTGCGTCCGAAGAACTCTATGGTTAGAACCACCGGCGGGATTGCCTCTGGCCCGGTTTCTTTTATGAAGGTCTATGATGCGGCAACTGAGGCTGTGAAACAGGGTGGAACCCGTCGCGGAGCAAATATGGGAATCTTGAGAATTGACCACCCCGATATACTAGAATTTATCACTTGCAAAGAAAACAATAAAGAGATTACCAATTTCAATATCTCAGTTGCTATTACCGATGATTTTATGCAGGCACTGCAAAAAGGCGAGGACTACGATTTAATTGACCCTCATAGCCACAAAGTAGTCCAACGGTTGAATACCAAAGAGGTCTTTGATTTAATTGTGAAACAGGCGCATAAAAATGGCGAGCCGGGGGTCATCTTTATTGATCGTATTAATCAGGATAACCCTACTCCAAAATTAGGTAAGATCGAATCAACTAATCCTTGTGGCGAACAGCCAATTTTGCCTTATGAGAGTTGCGATTTGGGTTCTATAAATTTATCCCGGATGTGCAAGGAAACGGGAGTGAGCCGTTATGAAATTGACTGGGATAAATTAAGAACCGTAACGCATCTGGCTGTGCATTTTCTAGACAACCTTATTGATGTAAATAAATTCCCTTTGCCTGCCATAGAAAAAGCTACAAAATTAACGCGTAAGATCGGCCTGGGCGTGATGGGCTGGGCGAGTTTACTTATACGCCTGAATATACCTTATAATAGTGATGAGGCAGTGGCTCTGGCTGAGAAGGTAATGTCTTTTATATTAAATGAGGCAACCAAGAAATCACAAGAGTTAGGCAAAGCTAAAGGATTATTCCCTGCCTTTAAAGGCAGTATTTATGATAAAAAGGAAGGTGGACTTAAATTACGCAATGCCACTTTAACGACAATTGCGCCTACCGGCACAATCAGCATTATTGCCGGTCCTTGTTCCTCAGGGATAGAACCGCTATTTGCCATATCCTATTACCGTAACGTAATGGACAACGATAAATTGATAGAGGTCGATCCGTTTTTTGAAGAGATAGCCCGTGAACGCGGATTTTACAGCCGTCAGTTGATGGAAAAAATTGCTGAAAAATCTTCGATTCAAGATATTGAAGGCGTGCCTGAAGATGTAAAAAGAATATTTGTTACTGCCCATGATATATCTCCTGAATGGCATGTGCGTATGCAGGCTGCTTTTCAGAAGTACACACATAACGCTGTTTCTAAGACCATTAATTTTCCCTATGAAGCAGCCATTGAAGAAGTAAGGCACGCTTATGTGCTGGCATACGAATTAGGTTGCAAAGGCATTACTATCTACCGTGATAGAAGCCGCGAAGAGCAGGTTCTAAATGTGGGACGTAAAGAGTCGAAACAAGAGCAGGTAATTCAAGATGCAGTTAAGATTATTCCTCGACCACGTCCAGAAGTAATTACCGGCACAACTACCAAGGTCGCCACAGGCTGCGGTAATCTCTATGTAACCATTAATAGCGACGAAACAGGTGCGCCTTTTGAGCTTTTTACCCAGATGGGTAAAGCCGGCGGCTGCGCTGCCTCTCAGCTGGAAGCCATTGGACGGTTGGTTTCCCTGGCTTTCCGTTCAGGCATTGAGGTAAAATCCATTATTGAACAATTGCGCAATATCCGTTGCCCCAGCCCTTCATGGGAAAAGGGGCAGCGTATATTTTCTTGCGCCGACGCCATTGCCCGCGTAATTGAAAAGAGGCTGGTGAATGGTGCGGCTGCTCCGGTTTCTCCGGAACCCGCGAGCGTAGCCATGAAACATTCCTATAGCGATGAGCCTGTGATTTCTGATTTTGATGTGCATGGGGAGATTGTGGGCGTTTGCCCGGATTGCGGAGGAGCGCTGCGCCATGAAGAAGGCTGCATTAAGTGCCATGCCTGCGGTTTTTCTAAATGCTAATGAAAAAAATACTCTATATAGTTTTAGACGGTTTAGGCGACCTGCCCATTAAAGAATTAAATAATAAGACGCCTTTAGAGGCAGCTTTAACCCCTAATCTTGACTCACTCGCCCAAAAAGGTAAAACCGGTATTGTCTATCCTGTAGCCAAGGGAATTGCTCCGGAGTCAGATATTGCAGTGATCAGCCTTTTGGGTTATGATGCCCGTAAGTATTATACGGGAAGAGGCCCGTTAGAGGCTTTTGCCGAGGGGTTAGTGATTCCTGACGGTAATTTGGCGCTGCGCGTCAATTTTGCTACTTGTGAACCGGATGGAAGAACCATAAAAGACCGCAGAGTAGGAAGAAACCTGACTACTGATGAGGCAACTTTTTTGGCCAAAGAAATAAATTCAAAAGTTACTTTAGCGAACGCTACCTTTGAATTTAAAAATACCATTGGCCATCGCGGAGTTTTAGTAATAAGAGGTATGCGTTCCAAATTATCCGGCTGGATAACCAATACTGACCCGGCTTATGAGCGGGAAGGAGTCTTTGGTGTAGCTTTGGAGAAGTTTGAAAACTTTGTAGCAGAATCGCATCCTATGCCGGGTTTCGAAAATTCAAGCGAAGCAAAAGAAGCAGCGCATCTTTTGAATGAATTTACCGAGAAATCGCATAAAGTTCTTAATGAATCGGCAGTGAATAAGAAAAGAATTGCCGAGAATAAGCTTGCGGCAAATATAATATTGTCCCGTGATGCCGGCGACCACCTTCCGAAATTTCCCAAAATAGGCAGCCTCTACAATATAAAATTCGGTTCATTTGTGCAGATGCCCGTAGAAAAGGGCATTGCCCTTTTAACCGGACTGGATGTAATCGATGTGCCTTCATCGAGCGGCCATCTGGATGTGGATTATGCCATTTGGGCAAAAGTAGCCCTAGACATCATCAAAAAATACGACGGTATTTATATCCATATAAAGGGCCCTGATGAACCCGCGCACGACGGAGATTTTAATAAGAAGAAAGAGATTATCGAGCTCATCGATAAATTTTTCTTTGCTGACCTGTTGCCTAAGCTGGATATTAATAATACGATTCTTGCGGTGACTGCAGACCATTCTACTGTTTGCGCAATAAAGGCGCATTCCGGTGACCCTGTCCCATTACTCGTCTCAGGCGGTAACATTAAGCCCGATGGCTCACTTAGTTTTTCTGAAAAGGCAGCTAAGCTTGGTTCAATAGGCGAACTTTGCGGCCAAGATATTTTGCCCCTCCTTGTGAAATCCGCTCAAGAATAGTATAATAGTTTAAAATAATTAGGGACGTCTTTACAGCTAAAGCTAAGGGTGTTCCACATTCAAAGCAAAGGCTGTCCCCTTTTTGCACTTTTCCCTTTTCTTAGGGGACACCCTTCCGATTGGTTTTAAAGACGTCCCTCGATTGGGATTGAACCTGTCCCTATCACTCCTAATATGTATGATTATGATGTTATAGTTATTGGTGCCGGTCACGCGGGTATTGAAGCGGCTTTGGCTTCGGCTCGTCTGGGTTGTAAAACTCTGCTTTTGACTTTAAGCCGCGATACCATAGGCCTAATGAGTTGTAATCCGGCAATCGGCGGCGTAGGCAAAGGACAACTAGTTAAAGAAATTGATGCCTTAGGCGGAGAAATGGCAAAAGTAACCGATGCCTGCGGTATTCAATTTAGGATACTCAATGCCTCAAAAGGCCCGGCAGTACAATCTTCGCGCGCACAGGTGGATAGGAACAAATATAAACAGTATATGCAAAAGATACTTAAGGAACAAGATAATCTTTTTATAAAGGAAGCAGAAGCAAGGAAGTTGATAGTCAGAGATAATCGAATAAGAGGGATAATTACTGAGCAAAATGAAGAAATTACTTCTTTTGCCGTGGTTGTCTGTCCGGGAACATTTTTAGACGGGCTGATACATATAGGGTTAAATCATTTTAGCGCCGGCCGGATTAATGAACCCGCAGCAGTTGATTTAGCCGGAAACTTAAAAGAATTAGGTTTTAATCTGTTGAGATTTAAGACCGGCACCTGCCCGCGCTTGGATAAAGACTCTATAGATTTCTCTAAGCTAACCGTTCAAGAAGGAGATAATCCGCCCCGCCCATTTTCTTTTTCTACAAAACAAATAATACAGAAACAGATTCCCTGTTACATAACTTATACCAATAAAAATACCCATCAGATTATTAGGGATAATTTGGATAAATCTCCTTTATACACGGGGATAATCAAGGCCACAGGTGTCAGATACTGCCCATCAATCGAAGACAAGGTCGTTAAATTTGCTGAAAGAGCGCGGCACCAGATATTTTTAGAGCCGGAAGGCTATGAAACGCCTCAGATTTACCCTAATGGTTTGGCCACGAGTTTGCCCGAAGAAGTACAGCTTGAGATTTTGCATTCCATCGAGGGTTTAGAAAATGTTAAAGTAATCAGGTTTGGTTACGGTATAGAACACACAGTAGCCGAACCCACGCAACTCTATTCTACCCTGGAAACAAAATTGATTAAGAATTTGTATCTTGCCGGCCAGATAAACGGTACAACTGGTTACGAAGAAGCCGCAGCGCAAGGGTTAGTGGCGGGTATAAATGCTGCTTTGCGGGTCGAGAATAAAGAGCCGCTTATTTTAGACCGCGCCTCAAGCTATATCGGAGTATTGATTGATGACCTGACTACCAAAGGCACAAACGAACCCTACCGGATGTTTACTTCGCGCGTGGAGTATCGCTTGATTTTACGCGAAGATAATGCGGATTTACGCCTGAAGAAAATAGGCTATGATTTAGGTTTAGTGAGCAAAGAAGATTATCAAAAATTGCAGGAAAAAACAGAGGCAATTAAACAGGGGATAAATTTTTTAAGAACTACTCGCCTGAAGCCTTCAGCGCAAGTCAACAATCGCCTGATTGACCTAGAGATCTCGCCTATAAAAAAGGCAGTTACCTTGGAAGAAATTTTAAAAAGGCCGCAGATAAATTTAGAGCACCTAAAGAGCATGGACCAGGTCAATTTAGATATTCCTGAATTCGCTTCCCGTCAGGTAGAAATTGAGGTAAAATATGCGGGGTTTATTCAGAGGCAGCTTAAAGAAGTAGAAAGATTTGATAATTTAGAAAAAATAAGGCTGCCGCAAGGGTTAAATTATGCTGAGATTTCAGGCCTATCTCGAGAGATAATAGAAAAACTGCATAAATTTAAACCCCTTAATTTAGGCCAGGCATCACGTATTTCCGGAGTTACGCCCGCAGCAATTTCTATATTAATGGTATATTTGAAGAGATTTAATTCAGGTGAGGTAAAAGATAAGGCTAAGGTTTAGGCTAAGGTTAAGGTATGTCTGGAGAAAGAAATTATCTTATTTTGAAAAAATTCTGTCAGGATTTAGGCGTAGATTTATTCGGCGCAGCTGACATTAATAAGATAAAGAAAGATTTTGCATTGTCCAAGAGTTTATTAGAAAGATTTGATAAAGCCGTATGCCTGGGATTAAGTTTATCAAAAAGCATCCTGGAAGAAATTGAAAATGCTCCTACGCGGCTATATTTCCATCATTATCGCACAGCTAATGCCTTACTGGACCAGATTGCTTTTAAGGTAAGTAATTATATACAGAAAAATAGTTTTTTTGCTCTACCCATACCCGCTTCACAGATTATAGACTGGCAGAACCAGAAGGCGCATCTTTCGCATAAAAAAATAGGCTATTTAGCAGGATTAGGCTGGATAGGCAGGAATAATTTATTAGTCAATAAAACTTTGGGTAGCCAATTTCGCATAGTTTCCATTCTTACTGATATGCCGCTAAAGACAGATAAGCCTACAAAAGAGGCCTGTGGAGAATGCAGGCTATGTATTGATGCCTGCCCTGTAAAGGCAATAAAAGAGGATCCTGCGGATTTCGAGCATTTAAGATGCTTTGAGAAATTAAAGGAATTCCAGAAACAGCGTTTGGTTGACCAGTATATCTGCGGCGTTTGCGTTAAGGCTTGCATAGGAGAGAAAGCCTCAAAAGAATTTCACAAGCAAGAGTGCTCATAAATGGACAGATGCCAATGTGTTAGGAACAAAGATAAAATTATATTTTTAATTTTACATTAGCTCTTTACGGCCTATCTTTTAAATGATATAATCCACGTCGATAACTTTAAAAGAACAGTGAAAACCAAATGCACCTATTATTAATTTCTCTAATTTTATTAATGGGCCTTGCCGTCGGCTGGTCAATCGGCGCCAATGACGCCGCCAATTCCTTAGGCACTGCAGTCGGTTCAAGGGTTTTGACCTTAAGGCAGGCGATAGTCTTAATTGCTATTTTTGGTTTTTTGGGAGCATTCTTACAGGGCTCTTATGTCGCCAAAACCATTGGCAAGGGCATTGTGCCAATGCAAGAGCTAGACAGGGACCTAGTTTTATATTTAGCAATGGTGGCTGCTTTTGCTGCTGCTAGTTGGGTAGTTTTAGCTACATACTGGAAGATGCCTATTTCTACCAGTCATTCTATTGTAGGCGCAGTGGCAGGCGCAGGATTAGCAATAGGTGCACCGGTTAGATGGAAGGTGCTTTTAGATATATTTATCTGTTGGATTTTTACTCCCATAGGCAGTGCTGTTTTAGGATATATTTTTTACCGCATTTTTAAGAATATATTTTATCGGATTATTCCGCGTAGATACTTAAAAGTTACTTTTGCGGCCCTGATTATTATCAGCGGATGTTACGTAGCTTATTCCTGGGGAGCAAATGATGTTGCCAATGCTACTGGTGTTATAGTGGGCGCAGGAATACTTACGCCTACCACAAGCGTAATTTTAGGAGGGCTGGCTATAGTTTTAGGTATTATGACTTGGGGGTATAAAGTCATAGAAACAATAGGTTCACAGATAACCAATCTTTTACCGATTATGGCTTTCTCTGCGCAGTTAGCCAGCGCTATCAATGTTCATATATATACGATTTTTGGTATGCCGGTTTCTACTAGCCACTCTATCGTAGGCGCAATTTTTGGGGTAGGATTAGTGCGCGGTGTGCGGGTTCTAAACATCCGCATTATGCGCGAGATAATTATATGCTGGTTAGCCACGCCCTTTATCTCAGGCGTAATCAGCTTTTTAGTGCTTAAAGGAATAATGATTTTTGTAAAAATAGGAGGTTAAGATGAAAGAGATAAGGAATATCTTAGGTTGGTTGGGAATGGCGCAGGAGCAATCTATATTACAGGATGCGCAGAAACACGTAGAAGAGATTTACCAGACAGTTACGCATTTTACCGAAGCGATTAAGGCGTTTACCCAAGGAGATATGCAGGCAAAAGTCTTCGCTATTGAAAAGGTCAGAGAAAGCGAACACAAAGCCGATGAATTAAGGTCGAAAATGATAAACGAACTTTCAGAGGGCCTACTCTTGCCGCCCGCCAGAGAGGATTTGATGCGTTTTGCCAGAAACTTAGATAATATCGCCGATTGGACAAACGGCGCAGCCAGAATTTTGGGATTTATTGAGCAGAAACTCCCAGAGAATATTTTAAAAAATATCTTATCTGCTACAGGGTTAATCTTTACTTCCACTTCTAAACTCAAAGAGGCGATAGAATCTCTCACTAAGAATGACCTAAAAAAAGCATTAAATGATTGCGAGGACGTTGATCACATCGAACACGATGCGGATGACCAAAAAAGACTTTTAATTGAGAGCATCATTCACGCTAAACTTGAGCCAGCTACACTTCTATTAAGTTATCAATTGGCTGAATATCTGGAGGGAGTAACGGATAAGATAGAAGACGCAGCTGATTTTATTAAAGTCTTAGCTATTAAGTCAAAATAATGTTTCCTTTGACATTAATCCACTGTATACTATAATTTAGGAAAGGAGACCGGCTGTATGCAAGAGCGTAGGATGTTTGAGCGGTTCAATATCGAGATTCCCGTAACGATCCGTAGCTTAGATGACAAAAAAATAGAAGGTTCGGGCAAGATAATAAATATAAGCGCAGGCGGAGGCGGAATGGTAGTAACCACAGAATACCTGTTGCCCCAAACGCCCTTAGAAATACAGCTTCTTTTTCCTGATGGCAAGGATCCCCTTATCGCCAATGCAAAAGTAATTTGGTTGAAGGCAATGGAGCCTACCCTGTTTTTGGCAGGAGTGCAGTTTGAGAAAGTGGATTTTATGGGTATCGCCCGGGCCTTAAGGTTACGTCATTAAATAGGCCTACCTACAATCTCTCCTTGACCCCGTTAGAAATTATGCTATGATATTTTAAGCATTTCTAACGGGGTTGACCCCCTATTCTTTAAATGATCACGACTTTGTTGCGTGCCAA
>DCOU01000106.1 GCA_002322525.1 Candidatus Omnitrophica bacterium UBA1562
CATCCTTATGGGAAGGGCCTTATCAAAGAGAATTTTGGCATAGCTTATGAGCCGGGAGCGATTGATAACATGTATCCCTTGCTTAAGCACTTGAAAATTTCTGCGAAATTTTCTGCGTAAGCTTCGGGATTAATTCGCACAGTGACTTATGTTCACCTGCCGCATAGCGGTGGTTCCATAAGTCACGTGCTCATTAACCTGTATCCCTCGCTTAAGCACTTGAAAATTTCTGCGAAATTTTCTGCGTAAGCTCGGGATTTAATTCGCGCATATAACTTATGTCGGCTATCGCCTCCATAAGTTATGCGCTCATTTAATGAAATACATATACGGACCAGTAAAATCGCGCAGATTAGGTTTATCCCTGGGTATTACATTAACTCCTTATAAAATATGTAGTTTCAACTGCGTTTATTGTCAGTTAGGTAAGACGATAAACACAACAAGCGAGAGAAGAGAATATATCCCGATACAGGAAATCATCAATGAATTAAAACTCTGGCTGCAAAATAATATTTTAGAGGCAAAGGATTTAAATTATATTACTTTTTCAGGTTCAGGTGAACCCACATTAAATATTAAAATAGACCAGTTAATTGCGGAAATAAAAAAAATTACTGTTGTGCCTATAGCGGTTATCACCAATGCTTCCTTATTGAATCTAACTGTGGTGCGCCAGGCATTGTTCGCTGCGGATTTAATAGTTCCTTCCCTAGATGCAGCGGCCCCTGAAATATTTACAAAGATTGACCGGCCCAAAGAAGATATAAAAATAGAGGAGATAATAAACGGCTTAATAGGCTTAAGAAAGGAATTTAAAGGCAAGATTTGGCTTGAAGTGATGTTGGTCAAAGGCATAAATGATGATTTGGGTCATATCAGAAAATTGAAGGATATTATTGATAAGATAAATCCCGATAAAATACAGCTTAATTCGCCGGTGCGCACAACCGCAGAAGAGAATATTTTAGCCGTAGATAAGAAAAGACTCGAGAAGTTTAAAGAAATCTTAGGCGAGAAGTGTGAGATAATTTAGTTTGCGCCCGTCGCCCAATGGATAAGGCACCAGTCTTCGGAACTGGCTATTGGTGGTTCGACTCCACTCGGGCGCGTTTATCTAGCTTCGTAGCTTCCCGTCAAGCTGGTTAATAGCAGGCAGGCTGTCTTGTTTAGATTCTATCCTGATTTAAAATCCCCATACAAAAATATAAATTTATGTTATAATAAAACATCAGAAATAATAGAATTTGGGCCGTTAGCTCAATTGGTAGAGCATCTGCCTCTTAAGCAGAGGGTCGCAGGTCCGACTCCTGCACGGCCCATTTTTATTTAATGGAAAACTACGAATTTATCGAACATACTGCAGATATAGGTATTAGGGTAAAAGGCAATGATTTAAAGGATCTCTTCAAAAATGCTGCCTCTGCAATGTTTGATATCATCGCTGAGAAAAAGAGCAAAGAGCAAAGAGCAAAGAGCAAAGAGATTTTAGTAAAGCAAAAGGCGGATAATTTAGATGAATTATTTATAAATTGGTTAAACGAATTACTTTCTTTATCCGCAACCGAAGAATTAATATTTTCTGATTTTAAAATAGATAAAATAGATAAGAACTCATTACAAGCGGTGGCAATAGGCGAAGATATTAAAAATTATAAAGTAAACACTGAAATCAAAGCCGCTACTTATCATCAATTAAAAATCGAAGAGACAAAACCTGGCTGGCAGGCAGAAGTAATCTTTGATGTATAAAGGGACTGTCCCGCCAAAGGCGGGACTGTCCCTGATAATTAAGCGATTGGAATAGGCGAAACTATGGCAGATATCCGGGAAGTTCCTTTAGAAAAAATTGACGATTATCGTTGGCGCATACCAAAATCATATAAACCAGGGATGCGTGTGCCGGGTATTATCTATGCGGATGAAAAGTTATTGAAAGATATCCGGCATGATAAAGCACTTGAACAAGTCGCAAATGTGGCGTTTTTACCGGGAATCGTCAATGCCTCCTTAGCCATGCCGGATTTGCACTGGGGGTATGGTTTTAGTATAGGCGGTGTGGCAGCGACGGATATCGAGCAGGGCGGTGTGATTTCGCCCGGTGGAGTCGGTTTTGACATTAACTGCCTCGACGGAAATACATTTATTTGCAATGAATTGGGATATAGAATTAGAATTAAAGATTATGAGAAAAACTTAAATAAAGATAAATTAATTTGTATGGATTTTAACAAAGAAAAATCAGATTCTACCACGATATTAAAATTCTTAAAACAGAGGCCACGCACTGTCGTGCTAAATATCCTTACTGAGACAGACAGAGGGATTAGCGCTACTAGCGACCACCCTTTCTATACAAAAGACGGAATGAGAAAAGCCAGCGAATTACAGATAGGCGAAGAGGTAGCTATTTACCCTTTTGAGGGAGTTATATATGAAGAGCCAAACTCTGAGGTTATTGTTGATAAAAGAGATATCAAAAGACTCCTTTCAAAATTAGGAAAGGGGTCCAGTGGCAGGGCAAGGGAGCAGATAATAGGCCATCTTGAAAAAAGAAATTTATTACCTTTGCGATATAACTCTATTCAGTTGCCGTACCTCCTTAAGATTATGGGCTATTGTTTTGGAGACGGTCTAATATACTTTACTGGCAAAAGGAAGAGAGGCACAGTTTGTTTTTATGGCAAAGAAGAAGATTTAAAAAACATAAAAGAAGATTTAATCAGGATTGGTTTTAATTCAGGGATTTATTCCAGGCATAGGCATCACAGAATAAGAACCTTCTATGGTGTTTATGAATTTGACAGAAGGGAGACTTGGCTTAAATGTTCTTCCAGTGCCTTGGCAGCGCTTCTGGCTGCTTTAGGCACACCTGTCGGGAATAAATGTTACCAACAGTATGAATTGCCAAAATGGCTATTTAAAATCCGTCTCTGGCAGAAGAGATTATTTCTTGCCAGTTTGTTTGGCGCAGAATTGTCTTCGCCGGCTACAATGACTGGACATGGCTATAATTTTTACTGCCCCACACTTTCGATGAATAAAATACAAGATTCTTTAGATAGTGGATATAAATTTTTAGAGGGGCTCTCTAAATTATTATCTGAATTCGGCATTTCATTTCATAAGATAACTCAGAGAAAAGAATTTGTAAATAAGCAAGGCATAATTTCTTATCGACTGCGGTTAATGATGACCTCTGAAACAGAAAATCTAATAAATCTCTATAGTAAGATTAGTTTTGAATATAATGAGAAAAGAAAATTCTTAGCAAATTGTGCAGTTGGCTATTTGAGGCTAAAGAGGCAGATTATTAGAGAGAAAGAAGGAGTAGCAGTATTAGCGCCGAAGTTATATAATTCAGGAAAATGGGACAGAGAAGAATTATGCAATTATCTGGATAGTCTTACTAATATCAATGAAAGATTTATTGAACGTTCGCTTTATGAACCGAGAAAGGCTAAGCCACGGATGTGGGGTGACAATCCGACGTTCGAAGAATATATTAAGCAAGCCACAAAGGGCCTGGGTTGTTCAGGAATGGTTTGGGAGCGCATCAGGTCTATTAGTGATTTAGAATTCTACGGCTATGTTTATGATTTCACTGTTGAGCACGCCCATCACAATTTTATCGCTAATAATTTTGTGGTTTCCAACTGCGGTGTCAGGATGTTAAAAACTAATTTTCAATATGAAGAGATAAAAAATAAAATAAAGGATTTGGTTTATACGTTATTCTCGGATGTACCTTCGGGTTTGGGGTCAAAAGGCGATATAAGAGTGAGCGCAAAGGAAGAAAGAGAAATTCTAGTCAAGGGTGCGGAATGGGCGGTAGAAAAAGGGTATGGCACAAAAGAAGACCTGGAGTGCACTGAGGAATATGGCGCCATACAGGGGGCGGATCCCGCAGCGGTTTCCGACCGGGCATATGAAAGAGGCAAGGCGCAATCAGGGACTCTGGGCTCAGGAAATCATTTCTTAGAGATACAGGCTATTGACCAGCTTTATGACCGCGACCTCTGCGATGAGTTTGGTTTAACTTTAGGTCAGATAACCATAATGATTCATTCCGGTTCGCGGGGCTTAGGTTATCAGGTCTGCGATGATTATACCAAAAGTATGATCCGTTGCCTGGAGAAATACAGTATCAATGTCCCTGACCGCCAACTCGCCTGCGCGCCGGTTAATTCTCCCGAAGGTAAAAGCTATCTGGGGGCAATGAAATGCGCGGCTAACTATGCCTGGGCAAACCGGCAGTGCCTGATGTATCTTACACGCAAAGTATTTGAGAAAGTCTTTAGCGCATCTTGGCAAAAGATGGGGATGTATTTAATTTATGATGTCGCGCATAATATTGCCAAGATAGAAAAATATATTATTGATGGTAAAGAAAAAACTTTATGCGTTCACCGTAAAGGCGCTACGCGCGCATTCGGGCCGGGCCATCCGGCATTACCGGAAAGGTATAAGAAGACAGGCCAACCGGTGATTATTCCGGGTGATATGGGCAGGAATTCCTATTTACTCGTTGGGACAAAAAAAGCAGAAGAGGAGACTTTTGGTTCAACCTGCTTTACTGGTGATATGAGAATCCTTACCGATAAAGGAATCGTTACTCTAAAAGAAATATACGAATTTAATAAATTAGGATTAGCCTATAATGCCTTCTCACTTAATAAAGATACCTTATCTACTGAATGGAAACCGATCTTAAGCGTGAGCAAAAGAGTGGGTCCAGCGATAAGAATCTCTGTTTCACAGACAAATCGGTCTAGATTTAGTACTTTAGATACTACCTCTGACCACAATTTTTTTATTTTTGATAATGCCGAACTTAAATTTGATGAACTGCATAAAATTATAGATAATCAGAAAATGGTATGTGTTTTAGATAGGTTAGATATTCGTTGGAAATTATTTTTTCCTCGTTTAGCCTTTTTAGTTGGCGCTCTTGCCACAGACGGTTATATTGATAGAAAAAATGAAAGGGTTGTTTTTACTCAAAAGGAATGCGAAGAAAAGGTAAATTTTATAAAATATGTCAGGTCTTCATTTGAGCATGTTTTTGAGTACGGTTTAAATGAAGGTAAAACTAAATTCACTTCCGGGGATATAAGAGGAAGAGTAATAACGGGATCCGCTACAGATTTTTCAACCGGTCGCAAACATACCGCAGAAGAAATAATATCTATATTTGATAATATAGAGACATGGGTTTTGGGATTAAATACAGAAAGCACTTTTAATTTTTTAGCAGGCGTTATTGACGGCGATGGCACATGGAATCCCGCACGCAAAGTGATAGATATATTTGCCGGAAAAGAAAAAGTAATTGGGGCGGTTGTTTTGGCATGCCTAAAATTAGGAATTCTACCGTATGTATCTGTTCAAAGAGAAAATTGTTATATAATTCAGATATCTGAAAGGATAGAAGAATTGTTAAGATTTACAAAAAGAGTAAAGGGTATGCCGCATAGACAAAAGTATGGCAGTAAATTATTTTCTGTCCGCCAATTATTTACTGAGAATTGGAAATCAGGCGATATAAAATGGCCTTTTAAAAGAAAATCTGATAGAAATTGTTTAATGGAAGGCGAGAAGATCCTGAGATTCTTGGCTTGGCAGTCCAGCTCGCGTTATAACAAAGAGAAGATCATAAAGATAACCAATTCGCCTTTAAGAATGCAACGAGTTAAGAAAGTAGATGATTTAGGAATAGATGAATTATATAACATAGAAGTTCAAGATAATCACAATTATTTTATCTTTACTAAAACTTTTGTTCCTGTTTTAGTAAAGAATTGTCACGGTGCCGGGCGAGTGAAATCCCGCACTGCTGCTACTAAATCTATAAATCTAGATGCGCTATTGAAAGAATTGGAATCTAAGGGTATAATGGTTAAGGCATCCGGGCGGGGGACCATTGTTGAAGAGGCGCCGCAAGCGTATAAAGATGTAAATGAAGTTGTAAACGTAGTGCATAACGTGGGGATTTCTAAGCGTGTATGTAGGATGCGGCCATTGGGAGTGATTAAAGGTTAAATGAACGGATAACCCCACACCCAGATACATAGTAGCGTCTCTCAGTAGTAACTGGGTGTGGGGTAAGTTCGCTCAAAACAACTTATGTTCGCTATCGCCCTATAAGTTGTGAGCTCACTTATGTTAGATATAAAATTCATTCGGGAAAATGCGGATTTAGTCAAAAAATCTATTAAAGGCCGTGGTCTAAAATTAGACTTAGATACTTTGATTAAGCTCGATGATTCCCGGCGCAAGGCCTTGAGTGAGCTTGAAGACTTAAGGGCCCAGAAAAATAAGGCAAACGATGAGATAGCTGCTTTATTGAAGAAAAAGTTAGATGTCAAGCCTAAGATTGCCTCAATGAAAAAAACCGCAGACAGAATTGACCGGTTAGAGGATGAACTAAAAAAAATCGATGCGGAATTGGATAAATCATTATTAGCCATTCCTAATATACCGCATTCTTCAGTTCCTGTTGGCGATGCCTCTTGCAAAAAGACAGTGCGTTCGTGGGGCGAGCTGCCTAAATTTGATTTTAAACCAGTTACTCATATTGAATTAAGCCGGCATCTGGATATTATTGACTTTGGCCGGGCAGTAAAGATTACCGGCTCAAATTTTGTGCTTTATAAAGGTTGGGGAGCAAAACTGGAGCGGGCGCTGATTAATTTTATGCTGGATTTACATACCAAGAAACACGGGTATACGGAAGTATTCCCGCCTTTTTTGGTAAATCGCGTATCAATGACCGGCACAGGCCAGCTACCCAAGCTGGAAGAAGATATGTATCGCTTGAAAGACGATGACTTATTTCTTATTCCCACTGCCGAGGTGCCGGTAACCAATATATTCCGCGATGAAATACTAAACGAAGATGACCTGCCGATTTATTATACTGCCTATACTGCCTGTTTTCGTAGGGAAGCAGGTTCTTATGGCAAAGATACAAAAGGCCTAATCCGCGTGCATCAGTTTGACAAAGTAGAAATGGTTAAGTTCGTAAAACCCGAGAACTCTTACGATGAATTGGAAAAATTAGTAAGGGATGCCGAGGATGTTTTGCAATTATTGGGGCTGCCTTATAGAGTAGCAATCTTACCTACCGGGGACTTGAGTTTTGCTGCCAGTATTTGTTTCGATCTGGAGGCCTATGCCGCAGGCACAGACCAGTGGCTGGAGGTGTCCAGTTGCTCCAATTTTGAAAGTTTTCAGGCCAGGCGCGCAAATATAAAATTTAGAAGGAAAGATACCAAGAAATTAGATTTCGTGCATACTTTAAACGGCTCTGGAGTTGCCCTTGCGCGGACGGTTGTGGCGATACTTGAAAATTATCAGCAAAAGGGCGGTTCAGTAGTTATCCCGGAGGCCTTACGGCCGTATTTAGGCGGTCAGGAGGTAATAAAATAGCAATCTTTTGCCCCGCCTCGTAAGATGTGCTAAAATTCTCTTCGATAATTTTAGCACACTCAACGGGGTGAATTCGCCCAAACAACTTACGTTCGCTGTTCCGCCAAAGGCGGAGCGCTCCGTAAGTTGTGGGCTCATTTAATGGAAAAGAAAGAATTCCCTAAAAAAGAGAATAATAATATTCTGGATAAGCTAAAGATTGGCGCTGACGAGGGTCGGGGCGGCGGGTCTAAGATGGCTATTTTTTCTCATAAGACCTTAGGTATCGTTAAGTTTATTATAGGGATTTGCCTTTTACCTTTTGTCTATTCTGTTTCGGTAGCATTTTTAAATGAATTTGGTGCTGTAGAAAAATTATTGCAGAATTATTTCTGGGCAGGAGCCATAAGCTTTATCATTATTTACCTGTTTGTTTATGAACCCGCAATAATTTACAATAAGGGCCAGAGATTACTGGGGATAGTTTTTAATTTCTTTAAGCCCCTGGTAAGAGTTGCGCCGTATTTACTGCCCATTTATACAATTGTTATATTTATCTTATATTTAATATTTTCCTTTGCGCTTAAAACCAAAGAATCCGTCGGCTATTTTATTTTTTTATTTAGTTTCAGCTTAACCTTGCATCTTATTTTTAGTGCCAAGTCTGTACGTTCTAAACAAGGTGATTTTCTGAAAGCAAATTATATTTTTGGATTTTCCTTTATTTATATTATTGATCTGGTATTGCTTGCCTTTTGCTTAACTGTTATATTCAAAGAGTTTTCTTTTGTCAATTTCTTCAACAATTCCTTCCAGATCGGTAAAAGTATATTTTATACTATATTTAAACAGTTGTTTTTATGATAAATTTCTGGAGGAGTGGCTGAGTGGTTGAAAGCGACCGCCTTGAAAGCGGTTAGGTGCTGGAAGGTGCCTCAGGGGTTCGAATCCTCTCTCCTCCGAAACTGATACCAATTCGAA
>DCOU01000043.1 GCA_002322525.1 Candidatus Omnitrophica bacterium UBA1562
AAACATTTTCAAGTGTCTCGCCTGCAACTGTAATAGCGCCGGCGGCCACTGTGCCTGTTACTGTCAATGAACCCAACGTTCCTATACCTGTAATATTAGTGAAGGAGCCTGTGGCCAAATCCGCGTTTGTAATTGTCCCGTCTGTAATCGTCGTGCCTGTTCCGCCACTTACTGCATTTAAAGTAGCAAGTGAGCCGAGCCCTAAAGATGTTCTTCCTGTCACGGCATTAAGATTTGTAGCGCCTCCATCCCATTGTAGTCGCTCAGAATAAGCAGTATTCCAGTTTGTGGAGTTTCCCCCTGAGGCAGTGATTGTGCTCGAAGCTATAAGCGTGCCAGTAATATTAGTATTACCGTTTATATTGAGTCTGTACGAACCCGGGTCAGTCGTGCCTATGCCCACATTTCCCGCGCTTATATAATGCGGCCCTGAGCCAGTTATAATCAAATTGCCGCTATCAGACGCGTCCGAGCGCTGGTTGTGGATAAAGACCGTCTCGGTCGTGGCAGGGTCGCCGAAAATCACCTGCCCGTCTAAATAGGATGTGCCGTCCACCTCTAAATTGCCCTGCATATAAACCGAGCCTGTTCCGCTCGTCACTGAGCCGGCATTAGTCGTAGTAGTAGCAAAGGCGCTGTAGCCCTTCACCCATACATTAGGGTTATTCTCTGTGCCGCCTGTGCCGCTCACAGTCATGTCCTCCTTGACCTCGAGCTCGTCGGCAAAGGCAGGCAATCCTCCTCCGCCCCCCGATGCAATAAAAACCACCACAAAAAATATCAAACCTTTCTTCCATAAGCCATCTGCTATAAGCCATCTGCTATTTGTAATCATTGTCGTACCCTCCTTTTAAAACTGCTAAATTGTTCTTTTCTTGACTTCTGTACATTTTTATAGTAAACTTTTCAAGTATGCAAGATCCTGTATGGACAGTTGCTTCAAAATCAGATAAATCAATCCGCTTAACCGCAAAGGTATGGAATGGGAAAATTCTGTTAGAGCATCCCGAATTTGCCGCGCTGCCAGAGTGCGCCGAAGAGTTGCGAAAGACAATTGAAGACCCTGAATATATTGTAGAAGGATGGCAGGGTGAAAATTTAGCGCTGCGCTGGTGCGAAAAAGCTCCTAATGCGCCTAAGTACCTATGCGTTGTATATCGTGAATATAATAAAGAAGGATTTGTCATCACGGCCTTTTTTATTTCAAGATACGGTAAATTACTTAGGAGGAAAATAAAATGGCAAAAATAGACTTTGTAGAAAGAACTAAGCTTAATTATGATGAAGAAAGCGATGTCCTTTATATCAATTTTGAACAGCCTCAGCCTGCTGACGACAGCGACATCACCGACGAAGGGATAATCATTCGATTGCGCGATACCAAAATCGTCGGCCTGACTATCCTTAATGCTGCCAAGATGTTGATCTAATCTTATTTTATTTCTATCTCTCATTTCTAACCACTCGCCTTTCTATCGTTTCTCTTACGAGCTTAATTCCTCCAAATAATTTCCTGCGCAGATTATACGTATCCGCGTGCTTAGCATGGCCCAGCCAGCTGGCTATTGACTGTATTATCTTCTCTAATGAAATCGTTCCTTCCCGATAGAGCCTTTGAAATTTTTTTAACTTTCGCCTCATCCGCTTGACGCTGGTTTTCCGTAACAATCGGTGTGTCCGCCAGACTCTATAACCCAAAAAGTCGATGCCGAGATGAGCCGGGAATATAACCTGCTTTTTGGGATGGAGCGTTAATTTAAGCGTATCTTTCAAAAAACCCCTGATTTTTTCTTTGATATTATACAATGTTTTCTTCGAATCATCCAGAATCACGAAATCATCCACATACCTTATGTAATGCCTTATCCTTAATTCCTCTTTTACAAAATGATCTAATTTGTCTAAATAAATATTGGCAAAAAGCTGACTGGTAAGATTCCCGATAGGAATCCCGCAGTTAGTATCATTGCTTTTCAATATCTCATCAATAAGCCAGATTGTTTTTGGGTCTTTGATCTTACGCATGATTAACTCCCGTAAAATTTTATGGTCGATGCTTTCAAAATATTTCCTGATATCGCATTTAAACGCATAAAAACCCTCGCCAACATTACTCTCTCTCTCTCTCTCTCAAAAATCCAGTAAGCCTATCTACTGCAGCGTGTGTACCCTTACCAATCCTGCAGGCATAAGAATCGTATATAAAAGTCCTGTCAAATATTGGCTCTATTACATTACAAAGCGCGTGGTGCGCGACCCTGTCCCTGAAAGGCGCTGCTGAAATCTTCCTCATCTTTGGGTCATAAACATAAAATTCATGGTATCCGCCATGATGATACCTCTGATTCAAGAGTTCATCCTGTAACTTTAAAATGTTCCCTTCTAAATCATAAGTAAACTCCATAACAGCAGGTGTATACCTCTTGCATTTACCCGCATCCTTGTAAGCCCTGAGGAGGTTTCCAAACTCGCATATTTTTTCAAATAAATTATTATATCTTTTCATAATTTTATATCTGCCTCGGCGTTCCCCAAAAAAAAGGTACCAGCCGAGGCAATGCCCTGCTTCATATTCGGCCGTTCCCTGAGAATGTGCCCGATAAATCGGGCAACTACATCCACAGGGCTTTGGCCAGGAGACGGGTCTGTAGTTTTTAGGCTCTGGAAAGGCATCCGTAAATACCTATCTCTGGCGCATCCCGATACTTTGCCGGGACAAAAACTACTGGCGGCGCGAAAACCAATGTTCGTGTTCGTCGCGGACGGAGCGTTGTTCAGGTTCAACGAAAACACGCCCGCATTCGTGCCATTGTTCCAATTGCCGCCGCGGATCGCAGCCTCGCAAGGCACCGCGCTTTTTAACCCAATCCCTTGTTTGACCCGATAAATCGGGCAACTACGATACACTTTTTATCCACCCTCCCAACATCTTGCCTGTTTCATTAATCAATGCGCCTGCGTATCCATATTGTCCTATGCTCATAAATTTCAAATCCTTTGAAAGCCGGATTAAAATTCTAAACTGATCCAGTTCTACGCTAAGCTCGTTCAGAATCGGCTTTTTCTCTCTTGCGGCATTCGCCTTTATTGTTAATCTCAAAAGCTCCAGGACGCTATTTTCAATCCTCTGTCCCAGGACAAACCTCTGCGCCTTTGGAAATTTATTCACCATCGGATAAATCCATAAAATCAAATCATATAGTTTTGTGAATATCTTCAAATCGCTAATCATATATAACCCCATTCCCGGTGTTAAGTAAGTTAAACGTTGACAGACGGTTAATCTTATAGTAAACTTTAAATAGAGGTGATGCGCTATGATAACTAAAAATGCCAAAGAAGCGATAAAACATCTGGAAAAACTTTGCGAACTTGTAGCTAAAAGGCCTTCTCCATTCAAAGGCATGACAAAAGACGAAGTTATTGAAAAACTCCGTGAGACACGGGAAAAACTTTGGGAGAAAAAACTTGGTATTCGTAATTGATGCAAATATATACGTCTTCGCTTTCGGTATTGCAAAAGAAGAAAATTGCAAAACCTTTCTCAAGATAATCTCAGGACATCCCTTGATAAATTCAATCAGAATTTGCAGGACAATTGTTGAGGAAGTCAGCTCCAACCTTACCCAGCAAGAATTCAGAGAATTTATTGGTTTTATTAATGCCATAACCATAGTTGATGAAGACTTTTTGGTTCCTTTTGAATCAGGGTCTAAATATGAGTGGAAAGGGTTAAAGCCCGCTGATGCCCTCATTGCCGCATACTGCGAATGGACGGGCGCCGACATATTAGTCACAGAAAACCGCCATTTTCTCTCACGGCAATCTGACTTGCCTTTCAAAGTCCTTCCTGCTGAAAAATGCCTAAAATTCATCATAAGATCCTCTTGATCTCCAACAATTTAACAGTTTAACATAATTCGTGTCCATTCGTGTTCCATTCGCGCCTCCTCTTCACCCACTGTAGTTGCCTGATTTATCAGGCCTCCATATCTACCCCATAAATGGGGCAACTACACCCTTATTTGTAGTTGCCTGATTTATCAGGCCTCTCTTTATAAAACTCCTCAAACTCTATCTCTATTACCATCGGATTATTCTGTATATATTCTCGTATCCTATTTAAAGCAGCATCATTTCTTATAACGTGTTCGTAGTAATTTGGCTGCCACAGTTTAAAACCCGTGATTTTGCTGGTTCTTGCCTTAAATCTGCGGATAATCTCGCCTAATTTCAAATTACATCTTTCAAGTATCAATATTAAATGAATATGTGTCGGCATAACGATATGCCAGTCGAGTTTTACGCCAGGAATATATTTCTGCTCTGTAGTTGCTTGATTTATCAGGCAGTTGTCCTGCCTAGATCCAAAGGTTTGCTCAATAAATTGAGCAACTACAGACTTCGTGTGACCAACCAAATAGGGCCTCAAATAGTCTGTACAGATTATAACAAAATAATATCCATCGCTTGAATAATCGTAATTTTTTAATCGTATGTTCTTGATAGCTCTCATTGTAACTCCTTGCCTTGCCCTGTAGTTGCCTGATCCCTCGACTGCTCTCGGGACAGGTTTATCAGGCCTCCATATCTGTGCCCCATAAATGGGGCAACTACACCACCAAATTCCAGATATCTACACAACTACCTGGCGGCGCGAAAACCAATGCTCGTGTACGTCGCGGACGGCGCGCTGTTCAGGGCCAACGAAAACACGCCCGCATTCGTGCCATTGCTCCAACTGCCGCCGCGGCGCGCAGCGTATGTATTTGCTGCCACATTCACCCAGCAATAGTCATTCCCATAAGATGCATTGGCTGAGCCAAGCGTCTTAGGTATAGCCATTGTCTTAACAGTAGTATCAGTATCTTCAAGCTGATTTATATAATTGCTTGAAGTGGGAATTGAATAACCTGCTCCAGGAAAGCCAGTTGTAATTACGATGGTTGTGCCATTACCAGTGACCTCTAAATCCACCCAGTCCCATACATTGCCGTTTAAATCCCAGATCCCTGATGCCTGCTGATTGTGGCTCCATGTGCGGGGACCTGTGCCTGTAAGGACCCTGTCCCATTTTCCATCAGTATAATAACCTGTCTGAGGATCTCTTATACCAAAGGTGGTTCCGTCTGAATCAGAATCGCCTGTATTATTCCCATAATCATTATTTCCCTTGGGCTGGGTATGCATACAGCACCAGTAGGCAACTGATGCCCATTCATAAGGAGTAACTAAATGATACTCGCATATAGTGTAAGAATCGCCAGTAGTCGTAGCCGCAGGCAAAGCAGGCGTAAAGGTAATATATTTATTTGTGGCATCTTTATTATAGCTAGTTATGCGCCTGTGATAAACCACGCCTCCCTGAGTGATGCGGATGTGTTTACCGACTACATACGCGGGAAAATTCGTATTGTCTATGAGGGTTGTGGTAGTGCCTGTAGTAGTAGGAGCGCCTGTTTTTTTCTGGCCCCTATTTTCGCAGGCTAATTTTGCATTAGACCAGTTTATGGTATGCCACACCACCACGCCCTGCTGGGAAACCGCCGCTGTAGTGCCGGGATTATTGGTCGAAGTTGAACCTACGCTGGATGCGCTTGCATCCGGCTGGCTCGCCTCGTATTTATCCATCCAGAACCCGCCCATCTCAAGGCCGTCTAAACCTGCCTGCGGCATACTGGCAGTGGTAAATTTCGGGATATAGATCATGACCGAGGCAGTGGTTTGGCCGTCGGCAAAGGCGTCTCTTTGCCCAATAAATTGGGCAACTACAGTCAGCCATTCCTGCCCCATAAATGGGGCAACTACAGTCTCTTTGTAGTTGCCTGATTTATCAGGCAAACCATCATGCCGGAACTGCTTCTCAATCAAAACCTGCTCTCTGTTGCCGATTTGTTCCAGCTCTTCGACGCTCACGCCAGGGTAGGCGATTTCTGCGATTATGGTTTCAACTGCCCCCTTTTGCCCCATAAATGGGGCAACTACATCTGATTTGTCCTCTGCCCACACAGGTTTGATAACCATACCCACTACAAAACACGCTAATAGAAATATCCTCAACATCTCGCACCTCCTATGTTCGCCGGGTTCTTCCTTGTGAAAAATGCCTTAAACTCATCTAAAACCTCCTAAACGAAGTTAACGAGTCTCCGTCTGCTTCCTAAACACCGCTATCTCATTGCCGTCCACAAATAAACTCATAGCCCCTGCTGCACTACGGACAATATAAGTATCTCCTGCCGAGCCTTCAAGATTCAACTTTTTCGTGCTGTCTATGCTGATATCCCCGCCCGCGACTGTCAGCAAAGACCCTGGCCCCGCCGTCCCTATGCCGACGTTGCCGCTCATATACGTATTGTGGGCGATGATGCCGCCGAAGAAATATGAGATTGCTTCGTCGGCCTTCGGCCTCCTCGCAATGACATGGCCGGCGATGAAGTTATGCGTGCCTTCGACTTCGATGTCATAGACATGCTCTTCGCCTGCGTATTCGATGGAGACAATGCGGTCCCAGAGGATGTCGCCTTCCATAATCAGAGAGGCATAAGCATTAGGAACCATCAAACTTGACATATATGAGAGATTGTGATATATTTTGTCTAACAGGAGGTTGTAAACATGGCTACAAAATACTTTGAAAATAGAATTTCTGTTAATCCCAATGTGCGCTTTGGCAAACCCTGTATAAAAGGCACCCGCATAACTATCGCTGACATCCTGAACCTCTTGACTGCCGGCTATACCGTTAATGAAATCCCCCTGCAATATCCCGGTATCACTAAAAAAGACGTTATCGCTGCCATAGAGTTCGCTACGCAATTGAGCGAAGAACCGGTAAAGGTCCTTACTCATGCCTGATTTATCATGAAAATCTTTGTTGATCACTGTGTGAATACCGACGTTATTGAGGCGTTGCGCAGACTGCATATCCAGATCGAAACAGCCCAGGAGGCAGGGCTGGAGAGCGCCGAAGACGCTGAAATCTTTACCCACGCTCTCAAAACTCATAGCGCCTTGCTCACCTTCGATAAGGATTTCGGAAATATTATCCGCTTTAAAATCAGAAAATCTTGCGGGGTAGCTATAATTTATATTGAAGGTATGTCCCGGGAAGAAATTCTGCGGCGGACGATAAATTTTTTCCAGCATGTCAATGCCGAAAAACTCAAGGCCAGGCTCTTTATTATCGAATCTGATAGTATCCGTATCTGGCCTAAATAAATCGTTTTTCGGAACTGCTATCTCATCGCCAACATTTAATTCAGAAACCTTTCTCCATTCGGATTTTGGATCATGGATCGTAGATCGTGGATTTTCATCATCCATCATCCATGATCCATGATCCTTTTTCACTAAATACGGATGATTTCCAGTAGTCTTAATAAATCTGCCTGATGCGGTTGTAAGTTTAAATACCGGCTTTACTCCCATATCCAGGAGCCCATTTATCCTGTGAGGCTCGATTTTCTGGGTTTCTTCGTTAAGAGACAGCGCATAATCGCCTGGTTTGACATCAATTATAGGCATAAACTCCACAGCAATGTCATTGCGAGGGTGTCCCGAAGGGACGACCGAAGCAA
>DCOU01000071.1:0-2694 GCA_002322525.1 Candidatus Omnitrophica bacterium UBA1562
CTTTCTATAGTAATTGAGATACAATTGCAATTATATCTCAAAAAATATTTGCTGTCAAATTTCTATACTTCAGTCACTTTTCTTTTACCTTTAATAAAACCAACCCCGACCATAAAGACTATTGCCAAAATATAGATGGTAATCATCATTTTCAATCCGCTAAAACCCAGCAAATTACCTACCGTAAAGGCAAGAAAGGCGAATATAATTCCCAGAATAATCGGATAGATCGTAGCAAAAAGCATCCATAAGGCACTTCCGCTTTCTACCTGAATCATCAAGAGGGTTGGGATACAGGGAGGATACATCGCCATAAACAATATCATTGCCAGAGCATGAAGGGGAGTCCAGCCACCCTCTTCTTCTCCCAATCTTTTTTCAAGTCTTTCTTCCCTGCCAGTAGGGGGTGATTCATAAAGAACACCTATTGTGCCTACGGCATTCTCCTTGGCGGCAAAAGCACTGATTAAAGCGATATTTACCTGCCAGTTAAACCCCAACCGTTTTGTAAACGGTTCCAGAGCAATACCAAGTCTTCCCAAAAAGCTTTTCCTCATTGTTTCGTTCTTTTTCTCTGCTTGGAGGTCTCTTCTCTGCCGAGACAGTTTTTCATAAGCTTTATTAACCTCCTTGGCATCTTTATCCTTGATCTTCTTTCCTTCCAATTCATATTTCCCCTTTTTCACAATCTTGAAGAATTCAAGGTTTTTCTGGCGAAACTTTCGTTCAATCACTTTTTTTGCCTCTTCTTTTTCTGCACCTCTTATAGCCGATTGGTAATTATTCTGGTAATCTGCAAAGTCCATCAAGCCTTCTCCAGCCAATAAACGTGCATAAGAACTATCCTCTCCTATTTTTCTCATAAAGCTTTGCTTTATTTGGTCAGCCTGGCTATTGTAGTAGTCTTTTCTTTCCTCACTTAATCCTGGGAAGTTAATCAGCAGATAAACAAAAATCATTACGATTATCACCACGGTTACGATTTTTTTGAAAAAGATTCCCAGTCTTTCCAGTGTGCGACGCAATACACCAGTTATTGTGGGCAAATGGTAAGGAGGCATTTCCAGAATAAAGGGTGCAGACTCTTTTCTCTTAAGCACGGTAAGACTTAAGATTTTAGCTACACCGAGAGCGACAATAATTGTAATCGTCCCAATAAAAAACATCATTATTCCTTTGGTAGCGGCAAAAAATAGACCAAGAAGAAGCACATATAACGGAATCTTGGCCAGACAGTTCATCAGAGGAACAACGAGCATCGTTGCCAGACGGGCTTTTTCGTCCTTTATCCCCCGGCAAGCCATAACTCCGGGTATGGCACATCCACCCACATATACTCCCCCCAATACCAAAGGCAGGACAGAAGATCCATGAAGACCAAAATATCTAAATACTCTATCCAGGATAAAGGACATCCGGGCTAAATAGCCGGTATCCTCCATAATCGCGATCAGAGCAAACAAAATTATAAAAATAGGTACATAATTTAATACCGCAATCACTCCGCCAATAACCCCTAAGGGCATTGCCCGCAGAAGCGGGTCAAAAAGAAATCTCTCCTGAGGAAGAAGTAAAGTGAGAATTTTTTTAAGCCAGGCAAGAAGAGGCCAGGTATAATTAGTGATTCTATAACCCTGAACAATAGAAAGATTATACATCGCATAAATAGTTCCAAGGAGAATAATTAGTCCTAAAAATCTATTGCAAACAACCATGTCAATTCTGTCGGTCAAGGTTTTAGGTTTTCTTCTTATTTGCTTGACACAATCTCTTACAATTCTCTCTGCTGCCTGATAGCGCTGATGGGCGATAACCTTTTCTGGTGTTTCTCCATACTGTGAGATAAACTTTCCCCTTTCTTCCTTTACATAATTCAGAATTTCCTCTCCATTTGCAGAATATTTCTTTACTACTCTTTGTGCTTCAGAATCATTCTCCAGGAGTTTTACCGCTAACCAACGGAGAGGGTAAAGTTCGCTGAGCTTTCTATCTTTGGATAAAAGATGCTTTAAAGCGTTCAGGATAGACTCTAACTCTTTTCCGTAGTCAAGCTTTTTGGGACTTTTTTTAGTTTCATATGCTCTGTGAATAGTTTGACGAAGTTCCTTTTTTCCTCTGCCTTTATTGCCAACTGTAGGAATTACCTCTGCCCCGATCTCCTGACTTAATTTTTCTGTATCAATCTGGAAACCCCTACTTTTGGCAACATCTGCCATATTTAAGTTAATAACCAGAGGAATATCTATCTCAGCTAACTGAAAAACAAGATAGAGATTGCGTTCAAGATTGGAAGCATCCACTACGTCAACCACTACATCAGGTTTTTCGGAAAGTAAAAAGTCTCTGGCGATTCTTTCCTCCAAACTATAAGAGGTGAGGCTATAGGTTCCCGGAAGGTCGGTTAGGAATACTTTGTGTTCCTGAATAGGATAAGTGCCGGTCTTTTTCTCTACCGTTATTCCCGGATAGTTGGCGACATGTTGCCTGCCACCAGTGAGAAGATTAAAGATCGTGGATTTGCCTGAGTTGGGCTGACCGGCCACCGCGACCTTTATTTCTTTAAATTTTCTTCTCATAATAAATTTATTGCATAGGAATTTCTTTTTTGTAACCGCAGATGAACGCAGATGAACGCAGAAATGTCATTGCGAGCGAATCCGCCTCAGGTGGATGAGCGTGGCAATCCCTCACTTC
>DCOU01000071.1:2756-3907 GCA_002322525.1 Candidatus Omnitrophica bacterium UBA1562
ATGAGCGTGGCAATCCCTCACTTCTTTGAGATTGCTTCGCCCTTCGGACTCGCAATGACAGATATAGATTCTTCGGCTACGCCTCAGAACGACGTCTGTGTTAATCTGTGGTTTTATAATTTTATTTCTATTTCTTTGGCTTCAGAATGGCGGATACTTACCTGATATCCCTTTAATGAAAGCTCCATTGGATCTACCAGAGGAGCATTGCGAATGACATCAATCTTTGCTCCCGGGACAAAGCCCATATCAAGTAATCGTTGTCCGGTGACGCCACCTGCATTTACTTTTACAATATGGCATTTCTGCCCTGGTTTTAATTCATCCAGTGTCATTGGCTTTCTCCTCAATTTCCATCTAAACTAACCATAATCTTATAAGCCATTCCCTGTCCAATAGCCAGGCGGGTCTCTTTGGTAGCAATAAGGGAAGGTCCCGGAGCCCCGCGGTAGATAACCTCAATTTCTGAACCTATTCCCAGACCCATACCATATAGATGTGCTTGCAATCCCCTTCCTGCAGCCAGAGAGACAATCCTTGCCTTTTGACCAGGAAGAAGCATTGCCAGCGGCATAACCTTTGTTTGATTTATCATTATTTGTAATTGAGATACAATCTCAATTATACCTTAAAAATAAATGTCACGTCAAGTACCTTTCATTTTGTTCTGGCATTTCTGGCAATATCCTCTGATTCCCAAGCGATGTTCTACCGCTTTAAAGTGATATCTTTTACAAATTTCTTCTTGAAGTTTCTCTATTCTTTCCTCCCTAGACTCAATTATCTTGCCGCATTTTAGACAAACCAGATGGTCATGATGTTCGTGCCCAAAGATATGCTCATACTGGACTCTTCCCTGACAGCGCAGCGTTTCCTGAATCAGGTTACATTCTACCAACAAGGGGAGGGTGCGATAGATGGTTGCCCGGGAGAGGCGCCTGTCTTTTCTATGCAACTTTTCCCAGAGTTGGTCGATGTCAAAGTGCTTATGCAGAGAAAATACCCCCTTTAAAATAAGTTGTCTTTCCGGAGTAAACTTTAATCCATTCTCTTTAAGGTAATTTCTGAATTCATCCTCATAACTATTCATTATGTTTTATTATATCACAACCGATTCTCAATTGCAATTAATTATACCGTTTCTCTTTACA
>DCOU01000072.1 GCA_002322525.1 Candidatus Omnitrophica bacterium UBA1562
GATTAACTCTAATAATTGTTCTTTATTCACCCCGTTAGACCTTCCTTCGCCCCGTTATATAAAAGGTTCTAACGGGGTTCATTCTGGGTCACCCGTATTCTCATCTAAAGTGTCTTGATTAACCTCAAGAGAAATTTGGATTCGGTTTCCACCATCTGCAGGTTATGTTCGAGGATATAAACCAATGAGGCAGACTTCTGCTTTTTAAGAGAGCTAATCATCTGCCTTAAACTCTTTGAGAGTTTTCCTAAAATAAGTATACGCGCGCGCAACCTGCGTTTTACGATATCCGGCTGCATATAACTTAAAAAATAGAGGCTTAAATCCAGGCTAAACTGCGGCCGTTTAAAATTTAGCAAGCTCTTGGTAAGTAATCCTTTAAACCTGCTTTCGCCTTTGGGAGTTAACGCATAAACCAGGCGTTGCGGGCGCCTACCTGCTTTACTGATACGTTTGGTGACCAGGTTCTTTTTCTCTAATATACTTAAAGGATAATATATAGACTTTAAATCTACACCTGCAAATAAAGGCAAAACCTCTTTAATCTTTTTCTTTATCTCATAACCATGTTTAGGGCTTTCTTTTAATAAACCCAATAATATCAGTTCGTGCTCAATCATCCTATAGCGCCCATTCCTCTAAATTTCTTGTATCTTAACTTCAACAGCTCCTCTTTCTTCAATGCGTTTAATTCTTGCAGATTTTTATTTATTGTCTCTTTTAGAATTTGACCCATCTTTTCCGGATCTGTATGCGCACCGCCTAAAGGCTCGGGAACCATTTCATCAATAATACCCATCTTTAACAGGTCAGGGGCGGTCAACTTTAATACCGCTGCTGCTTCAGGTGCTTTTGCGCCGTCTTTCCACAATATTGCTGCGCAGCCCTCAGGTGAAATAACTGAATAGTAAGCATTTTCCAAGACGCAAACTTCATCTGCAATTCCAATCCCGAGCGCTCCTCCTGAACCTCCTTCGCCAATAATTATAGCTATAATAGGTACACCAATACTAATCATCTCTCTTAAATTAAGGGCAATTGCCTGGGCCTGGCCGCGCTCCTCTGCACCCACACCGGGATAGGCGCCGGGAGTATCAATAAATATCACAATGGGTAAATTGAATTTCTCTGCTAACTGCATTATGCGCAGGGCCTTGCGATACCCTTCGGGATGCGCACAACCAAAGTTACGCCTCAGGTTTTCTTTGGTATCCCTCCCCTTTTGATGACCGATAACCACAATCTTTTGATGGTCAAGTTTCGCAAAACCTCCGATTATAGCTTTATCGTCAGAGAAACTGCGGTCACCGTGCAATTCCACAAAATCAGACATCAGCATATTGATATAATCTAAGGTGTAAGGTCTCTGGGGATATCGGGCAATCTGTATTCTTTGCCACGGCGTCAAATTACCGTAGATATCTTTCTTTAAACGTTCTAACTTCTCTTCCAAGCACTTTACCTCAGCAGAAAGGTCAATTTTTTTCTTCGAGACAAAACCCTTTAACTCCTGAATCTTTTTTTCTAAGGCATTAATGGGTTCTTCGAAATCAAGTCTAGCCATATTTAATGAGCGCATAACTTACGGAAGCACTTTAAGTGCGACGTAAGTTATTTGCGCGAATTAATCCCCCATGCTTTCTTGCGAAAGCAAGAATGGGGGATAAGTTCGGACTGATAAGTTATGTCGTTTACATTACTTTTAATTATAAGATTCCATAACTTATGTCCTCACTTAATCCAAGATGGTTACTTCTGTCTCAATAGGAACTATTGTATATAATTCTTCGATATCAGAATTAGACATACGCACGCAACCCTGAGTAACCTGCTTACCCAGATTCCCAGGGTCAATAGTACCATGGATACCGTAACCAGGAAAATCGAATCCCAGCCAGCGCGAGCCCAGAATATTTTCAGGGCTGTTTGGCGCTACCACTGCGCCTGCCTTAAACCAGGTAGGGTGGGTGAGTTTGTTGATAATTTTAAAATTACCAACGGGAGTAGAATTATTAATGCCTGTTGAGACAATATATGTCTTAATAATCTCTTCGTCGGTCTTTAAGATGAGCGTATTTTGGGATTTATCCACAACAATGCTAAAAGGCGCTGTCCAGACCTTGATTTTTCTGCCGGCTAAGATTTTATCATCTTTAAGGTTATTGCTCTTTATGATTAACTCAGCCGTCGTCTTAAATTCTTTGGCAATTTTGGCCAAGGTGTCACCGGGCTTTATCTCATAAAGAATACTCTTGGAGGTTGACACAGGAGAAAATAATAATTTTATATTTAGCTCTTCTACCTTCTTTTGCCAATTCATCATATCAGCTGAGTTTGGAAAATCATTGATTAAACGTTGGTAAAGTGACTTTGCTTCCGAGAAATCGCCCCTTTTTAAAGAATCCATAGCCTTCGCAGAGAGCGCGCTAGATGAAGTAATCTTACCCCCCTTTATATGCAGGGGCAGATTGACTTTCTTTATAATTAAGAATGCAAAAGCAATTAAGACTAAAATTGAGGCAATGCCTAACAATAATCTTTTATTCACCCCGCCCTTCCTTTCTAATCTTTATACCCCGATTCTTCATTACTTAGTGTAACCAGAAAGCAACGGCTATACCTAATAAAGCCCCTGCAAATACCTCAATAGGAGTATGCCCGATGAACTCACGCAGCCTGCCTTCAGAAGTTCTGCCCTGCCAATAAATATCATCCATTATCTTATTTAAGATACGCGCCTGTCTGCCAGTGGACCGCCGCACCCCCTGGGCATCAAACATAACTACTATAGCAAATGAAGCAGCCAGTGCAAAGTAAGCACTATAAAAACCATACTCAAGGCCAAGGATAGTGGCTAAACATGCGGAACCTGCAGCATGGCTGGAAGGCATACCGCCTGTGCCTATTAACCAGCGGAAATCAAATTTTCTCTGGCGGATAACACCGATAACGACCTTTAAAGTCTGGGCAATTATCCAGGCGTAAAGTGTAATTATAAAGACTCTATTCTGGCTTATCTGGATAAATATTTCTTTCACCCCGCACCTTCTCTTCTATTCAAAACTCTTTCTCTATTTAGACTATTTTTAATCCTAACTTCTAACTTATACATTTTACACTACTATGTTAATTTTT
>DCOU01000158.1 GCA_002322525.1 Candidatus Omnitrophica bacterium UBA1562
AGTTTCTCCAATATAAAAACGAATATCTTTTATGGCTTTAGATTTCTTGCCCAACTTTGCGAGTAGTTCTGGTTTTTGTAAGTTCAGCTGGTAGATCCAGGTAGAGGAATCGACTGTTATGCCCAAGATGCCTTTACGCAAATATCTAAATTTTACATGCCCCAGTTCTTTNNATATAAAAACGAATGTCTTTTATCGCTTGGGATTTCTTACCTAATTTGGCAAGTAACCCTGGCTTTTGCAAGTTCAACTGGTAAAGCCAGCCAGAAGAATCAACCGTTATCCCCAGAATACCCTTACGTAAATAGCGAAATTTTACATGCCCCAGTTCTTTTTTGGATAAGGCCCGTTTTAACAAAAACTCTGGTTTGTCTTTGGCGCACTTTTTAGTCTTTAGGCCGTGTATAACATCTGTAATTATATCTTTTATTGCCTCCATCTAACTTAAGCGCATGGGTAAAACAATATAAACATACCCGTCGATACGTATAACTCCGGGTTTCTGTGTATCGGTTAACTCAAATTCTATCTTTTCTTCTTTAAGATTTTTCAGGACATCTATTAAATAATTGGGATTAAAACCAATGGCGATCTCTTTGCCCTGGTATTCTATAGTTACCTCTTCCCGAGACTCGCCGATATCGGGAGTGGACTTAGAAACCACTAATTTATTTTTAAATACCTCCAGCTTTACTGCCTGGTAATCAGGCGTAGAAAGTAACGCCGCTCTTCTTATGGCTAATAAAAACTGCTCCCGGCCAACATTTATTTTGTTCTCTGCCGCAGGCGGAATTACCTGTTGATAATCCGGGAATTCTCCTTCGATTAAGCGCGAAATAATCACCACGCTCCCCAAATCAAAGAGTACCTGATTATTGCTCAATAGCATTGACAATTCACCTTCTTCTTGAAGATTACGATTTAACTCCTGGATTGTTTTAAGGGGTACGATAATCTGTAAGTCTTTCTCGGTGTTTTGTTTTGATTTCCTCTCTATGACTGCTAACCGCTTACCGTCCGTAGCCACGAGGGTAAGATTCGTTTGATTAATTTTAAATAAAATACCATTTAAAACGTATCTTGTTTCATTGAGTGATACCGTAAAAGAGGTTAGGCACAACATTTCTTTTAGGATGGCCTGTTCTAATTTAATTACCCCCCCTTCTTTAAATTCGGGCAGTTTAGGAAAATCCTCGTACGGTAACCCCATAATTTTAAATTGGCAGGATTTTGTTTCAATAATAATTAAGTTGTTTTTTTTGGTATTTATACTTACGCTATCATCGGGCAATTCTTTTATAATATCACTAAATCTTTTGGCGGGTATGGTTATTGTGCCTGGCTCTTGGATATCCACAGGAATTGCACAATTTATACCAATATCTAAATCAGTCGCGGTTAGTTTAAGCTTACCTTGCTGGGCTTCAACTAATATATTGGATAATATGGGTAATGTGGCTCTGGCGGAAATTACGTTTTGTACTTTTTGTATCCCATTCAATAAAACATCCTTTGCAATCTCTATTTTCATTAGTCACCTCTCTCGTACTATTACTTATTTAGATATATTAATATAGTATTAGAAGTAATAAAGGGATTGATTTCTGTTAAATTTTTTTTAATCCCCATATAATCAAAACAATTACAGTAAATATATCTTTGTGATAACCCCATAACAACCTTTGGATTTATTGTTGAATAACCTGAATAATTCTCTCCACCCTTTCTTTTAATGTTTCGTCTTTTTTTAAATCCTCCTTAATCTTCTTATATGAGTGCAATACCGTAGTATGATCCTTACCCCCAAAACAAGTTCCTATTTCCGGCAAGGACAAATCGGTTAACTCCCTGCTTAAATACATTGCTATCTGCCTGGGGTACACTATATTTTTATTACGGCGTTTCATTTTTATTTCCTGCAACGATACCCCAAATTCTTCGACAACGCAACGTTGTATAAAATCAACCGTTATAAGCTTACGGGGCTCTCTTAAAAGGTCCTTTAAGACCCCCTTGGTTAACTCCAGGGTGATGGGTTTCTCTTCCAGCAAGGAATAGGCGATGGTGCGTATAAGCGCGCCCTCTAATTCCCTGACATTGGTTTTGATAAGTTGCGCAATAAAAAATATGACATCATCGGGGATTAATACAGGCTCCCGCTCTATCTTCTTTTTTAGTATGGCCACGCGTGTTTCAAAGTCGGGAGGCTGTATATCTATGGTCAGCCCCCAACCGAACCGTGAAACCAGCCGGTCTTGTAAGTTCGCTATTTCTTTTGGTGGCCGGTCCGAAGAGATAATAATCTGTTTGTGCGCATCGTATAATGTATTGAAGGTATGGAAGAACTCTTCCTGGGTGGATTCTTTGCCAGCGATAAAATGTATGTCGTCAATAACCAAAACCCCTACATTATTTCTGTATTTTTGCCTGAATGCCGGTGTGGAGTGGTGTTGTATGGCGTCAATGAGTTCATTGGTGAATCTTTCCGAGGTCATATAACAGATTTTTAAATCGCCTCCCAGTTTGTTTTTGGCATGGTGGCATATTGCCTGCATAAGATGTGTTTTGCCTAAGCCCACTCCGCCATAGATAAATAAGGGGTTGTAGGCCTTGGCAGGAGATTCTGCTACAGCTAAAGAATAAGCATGGGCATGGCGATTAGAAGGGCCAACCACAAAATTTTCAAATGTATAACGCGAGTTCAAACCAGAGGTATCTTTGGATTCCTTGGGTTTAGCCGGCAATTGCTGGGCTCCGGGAGCGGTGTAGCCGGCTTTGGCTTGAGAGGCTGTTTCTAAATTAACCCGAACCTCTTGTTTAGCCGACCAGTTTATCGCCTCCTGGATTGCTTGTCTATAATGTTTATCTACCCAGTCTCTAAAAAAATTATCAGGGGCCTCAAGGATTAAATTATCCTCATTCTCTTGTTTTGACCTTAAGGGCAGAATCCAGGTTTCAAAAACGGCCTTACCCAGCTTGTCTTGTAAATAATCCTTCGCCTTATCCCAGGCTTCTTGCGTATTCAGCATACTTATCCAGAAGGAATAGGCCTTCCCCTACATTTTAATCCAGAAAGGATAGGCCGACCCCATTCCATTGAAGGTCGGGCCTAAAGGAAGGGCCTTATAATGAGCTTACTTAACCTACATTATTCACAACTTATTAACATCTTGAATAAACCTGTGGAAATATTATAGCAAAGAGATACGAGACCTGCAAGAAGAAAAAAGCGCCACAACGCTACTTCAACCTCCGTAGGCTGAATATGCCATATATTCGCCCAAGATAAGCGCTAAAAGTAAGTCTCTAGATAGATAGCGGATATGCGCAGGCGTTATTAGAGCAGGAGAATATTACCAAAAGCTTGACCCATTATATAATATTTTTTTTGTCAGTCAACCAAAAAATATTATTTCCGGAAATAAAAAAGGGGGCACTTTTTTGGATGGGCCTTTATGCCGGTAGGCTGTAGAGGTAGCGCCCCTTTTGTTGATAATTAACTTTTCCCGTCATCTTGAGCCCAAAAACAATTTGTCATCCTGAGCCTCGCTTATGGCGAGGCGAAGGATCTATCCACTAAAAGTAAAAGCTACTTTTAGTTCCTCTCTGCTCCTTCCTATTGCTGTCTCACATTAAGCCTTGACAAATCAGAATCTCTGTGT
>DCOU01000145.1:0-144 GCA_002322525.1 Candidatus Omnitrophica bacterium UBA1562
GTTAAAATCGATTGACGACTATCTAAAAAATCTAAATTACATAAACACCACTGGCCCAAGAAATATATAAAATTATATTGACTTAGATTTTTTTATTTGATAGAATAACCTTCAGTTCTGTACGAACACGACTTTGTTAAAAAT
>DCOU01000145.1:296-4064 GCA_002322525.1 Candidatus Omnitrophica bacterium UBA1562
TCAAAAATTAACATAGTAGTGAAAGGAAAGTGTCCCGTTAACGGAAAAAGAAAAATGAACCCCGCCCTTCCTAAGAATGAAGGCTGGTATTATGTATACTTACTTAGCAGTAATAAAATCCCATGGACTTATATAGGCTCCACTCATGATTTAGAAAATAGATTAAAAGAGCATGCTGAAGGGAAGGTGTTTTCGACTAAGAAAATGTTACCACTGGAATTAATATATTATGAAGCGTATAAATCTAAAGAATGTGCGTATAAACGAGAGAAAAGCTTAAAAGCATTTGGAAGTGGCTTAGCGAAAATTAAATCCCGACTCGGAATGATTAAGAAAGGAAGGGCGGGGTGAAGAATATTTTAAGGATTGCGTTTTCATTATTTTTTATTATAATCGTTGGTTATAGCTATTCTTTGGCTCAAGAGGCCTCTAAGAAAGATGACTCGATAACTCTATACAAAGGAGAGATTAAGGTCATTGCCGTAGATAACCCCAGAAGAGTTGTAATTAATAATCCCAATGTAGTAGATGTTACTTCCATAAGTAAAGATAAGATGTTTATCGTTGCCAAGGACCAAGGCACAACCAATCTGATTTGGTGGGATAACCGGGGCGAACACCTATCACAGTTAGAGGTTTTTCTGGAAAATATGAGCCCGGTTAAGGAACGCATCGATAATCTCTTAAAAGAAATGAATTTGCCGCAAGTCACGACGCGCAGGATGGATAGCGAGGGTAAGGTTTTGCTTTTAGGCATTGTGAAGACCTCCCAGGATATAGAGCGCATTAATGTGGCATTAAGTGCACTTAAAGGAAAGCTCATCAATCTTATCCAGGTAAAAGAAGAAGAAACAGTGGTAGGAATCGATGTGCAAGTTTTAGAATTAAATAAAGATGCTACCAAGACCTTAGGATTTACTTGGCCAAGCTCTATCACCCTTACAGAAAAAGGCTCTCCCGGGATTGCTACTGCCGGCACCAAATGGTCAACCTTATTTAAGGTATTAAATTTAAGTCGCGACGCATTTACCTGGACATTAGATGCTTTGGTTCAAGAAGGTAAGGCACGCATACTTTCCCAGCCCCGGCTCTCCTGCCAAAGTGGCAAAGAGGCAGAGTTATTAGTAGGCGGAGAGAAACCCATATTAACTACCACAGTAGCGGCTACAACAGGAGCCACGGGCACAAACGTGGAGTATAAAGAATTCGGCATTAAATTAAAGATAAAACCCACAGTAAGCGAAGATAAAAAGATTAAACTGGCCTTAAATGTGGAAGTAAGCGAAGTGGGTACTGCAGAAATCCTGGGGACTATTGCGGAGCCTACAGCCAAGGCCTACCCATTAACCAAACGCAGCGCCTCTACAGAACTCTTTCTCAATGACGGCCAGACTATGGCTATAGGGGGCTTGAAGAAACAAAAATCCGAGGAAGATATCCGTAAAACTCCTTTTTTAGGAGATGTGCCGATTTTAGGTTTATTATTTAGGAAAAAAACAACCAAAGCAGGAAGTGGCCAGGGCGAGAGAGGCGATGTGGAATTGTTTATTACGCTTACCCCTACCATTATAAGAGAAGGCGTAAAAAAAGAAGAGGCTAAACCTGAAGCAGTAGCTCCTAAAAAAGAAGAAAAACCAATTAAAGATAAAGAGAAGGCCCCAGCGCCCCCTACTCTTAAAGAAGGCATAAAAAAAGAAGAGGTTAAACTCGAAGCATCACCTCTTATGAGAGAGAAAATAGCTAGAGACTTAGCAGTATCCGAATATGTCGGCAAAGTTTCCCAGCAAATAAGCCGTAATTTCGTTTATCCTGAGGCAGCCAAAGAGGCTAATTTAGAAGGGTCTCTTATGTTGAGGTTTCGTATTTATTGGACAGGCCAACTCCTGGGTGTTGAAATCAAAGAATCATCAGGATATGCCGTGCTCGATGAAAATGCGGTTAATATAGTTAAAAAAATTGCTCCTTATCCACCTTTTTCTGCGCAGATGAAACAAAAGGAACTCTGGATAGACCTACCTATTGTTTATAAGACAAAATGAGAGATCTCTTTTTATTTTTAATTGCTAAGATCGCTGATGTTTCGGTTAAGGTTATTAACGAAATATTATAAAGAAGGGCTAATTTTAATGTAAACAAGGAGGCAGGAGTGAAAAGTAAAATAATTTTATTTGCTATTATGAGTTTATTTTTTAGCGCTATCTTAGGATGCGATAAATTTAATTTTGCTGCCAGCCGTAAAACAGAGCCAAAACCTGCTGTTGAACCAGTTGTGCAGGCCAAGGGACCTGTGGTGGCAAAGGTAAATAATATTTCCATCGGTTTGGATGACCTTAATGAGGATATCGCGCTTTACAACGCTAATGTCCCACCTGAGCGGCCGGAGTTAAAAATTGTTACCAGAGATCAGAAGGTAAATTACCTAAAAAATGAAGTTATTCGTAGGACTTTAATTTATCAACATGCTTTGGATAACGGTTTGGAGCGCAGTGATGAAGTGAAACAGGCGGTTGAGAAAAATAAGCGGGACCTTATGGTTTTGCAGGATATCAAGGATATCACCAAAAGTATTACTGTAACTTCTAAAGAAATTGAAGATTACTATAATACCTATAAAGAGCAGCTCAAAGAACCTGAGGAGCGCCAGATTTCTGAAATAGTAGTTGGCAGCGAGCAGGATGCCAGGGATATATTAATTCAGCTTTTACAGGGTGCGGATTTCGCTACTTTAGCCAAGAGCAATTCGAAATCATCCAGCGCTAAAGATGGCGGAGATTTGGGGTTTATTAAGAAAGGCAAAAAATCCGCGCAATTTGATGCTGCGGCTTTTTCCGATTCTTTAGATGTAGGTAAAATTAGTAGCGTATTCAAAACTCCCGATGGTTATAGCATAGTTAAATTGGAAGCCAAGCGCGGAGGTAAGCAAAAGTCTCTATCTGAGATGTGGGAGGATATCAATCGTGGCCTTCTTTTCTTAAAGCAACAACAGGCAATTGAAGAGTTGCTCGGCAGGCTTTCCCGTGATGCTAAGATTGAAGTCTACGAAGGAGAGATAAAATAATGGCGATCGAAAAGCGGACTCTTTTTACTTTAATAAGCGGGGTAGTTTTATGTGTAGTGGCACTCGTAATGACCAAGATGTACCTGGACCAGCAAAAGCTGGCTATTCAGGAAAAAGCTAAAAAGGCGATTGCTAATGCGCAAGCTAACCAGAGTGCTGTTCTGGTCTCCAAACAGGACATACCGCAAGGTTCAGTTATAGAATCGGATATGCTTGGCACAGCGATTGTCCCGACTAAATTTGTTCAACCACAGGCAGTAAGCTCTTTGGATAGGATTGCCGGTATGGTTACGCTTGCCCCTATATCCGAGGGTGAACAGATAAGCCTTTCTAAGCTTACCAATGAGAGGAAAGCCAGTGTTGGAGATCTGGCGGGAACAACTCCTTCAGGCAAAAGAGCGATTTCCATTATGGTAGACAACATTGCTTCTTTATCCGGAATGGTTAAACCGGGTGATTATGTTGATGTACTTGCTACAATACAGATTCCTGTGCAGGGCGCAGATGGCCAGGTAACCAGACAAATGGTTGTGGTTCCCTTGTTTCAGAATGTTTTAGTTTTGGCCGTAGGGCAGAATACCAGGGTCGTGTCTCGTTCAGGCAGCAGATATGCACAAGCCCCCGCTGCTTCTGGGGGGGGTGGTTTAATTACCCTGGCATTAGGGCCGCAGGAGGCAAATCTTATTGCTTTTGTTCAGGAGCAAGGTAAG
>DCOU01000145.1:4200-6739 GCA_002322525.1 Candidatus Omnitrophica bacterium UBA1562
CGGCTAGCTGGGATAGTTTATTTCAATATATTATGCCGCCAAAGCAAGACGTTAAGCCAGTAGTAGATACTACTGAATATGTAGAAGTTTTCCGTGGGTTAAATAAGGAAAGAGTCCCTTTATCAAAATAAAAGGCAGAAAGTTCAATTTCGGCCATAGTCAGCCAGTTGGCTTTTTTTGGTACATAGGCCATCTGGAAACGTTCTGCCCCTTATCCACCGTTTCCTCCTGAAATAAAGAACACGACTTTGTTAAAAATGCATTTTTCCTCAGATGCACACAGATTTTCTCCGTCGATATCAGTGTGAATCTGAGTTAAAATTAGGAAAGCACTATTTAGTTGACAAGGCACTATAATTTACCAATTGGAATAAGATGGCCAAAACAGTAGTAATATTTAGCACTAAAGGCGGTGTAGGTAAGACGCTGATTGCTGCTAATTTAGCAGTGTCTCTGGCTAAAAAAGGAAAGCGCGCCTGCGCGGTTGATTTAGATACGCAGGTAGTAGGTGATATGGCGCATATACTTGGCCTTAGCCCCCAGAAGTGTATGGCGGACCTTATGGGTTTTCTTGAGAAACAACCGCAGCTAACTAAAAAGCAAGACTTTGTAATTCAAACTAAAATTGATAATTTAGATTTTCTCGCCGGCGTGCTCAAGCCGCAGCAATCCGGGTATCTTTATCCGGAAAAACTCCCTGAGGTATTTGCCTTCCTGGATAAAGATTATGATTACATTGTTGTGGATGCCGGCAAAAATTTTAGCGATGTATTTCTTGCGGCGTTAAACCAGGCCAATCTTATCCTTCTGGTAGTTACTCCTGATGTGCTCTCCATATATCAGGCTAAATGGGCATTGGATACTTTACAGTTTCTGTATTTTCCTTTGGATATGATCAAACTTGTGCTCAATAGAGCAGAATCTTTGTCCAGCATAAGCTGGCAGGAAATCCGGGTTAATCTGCCTGTAGATATCATTGAGAAGATCCCCTCTGAAGGAAAATTAGTTAACCGAGCAGTTAACCGAGGGGTGCCCGTGGTCATTGATTCTCCTCGCTCTAAGGTTACTCTAGCCTTTTCTAAACTCGCTGATGCTCTAATTGTAGGCAAGGAAATATTTGTGGAGCGCGGGAATATTGACCAGATTAAGATGAAAGAAGCAGCGAGGGAGAAGTCTGGGCAATTCTGGGCAGGCCAGGATTTAATAGAATCGGTGCTTGAGCCGGATATCGACGAGGATAAAGACGAAATCCTGATTCTTAAGCGCAGGATACACAGCCGCCTGTTGGATAGTATGAATATTAAAAAGCTGGATCTGAGGGTTTTTAGCGACCGTAAAAAAGCCAAGGAATTAAGAGATAAGGCAGAGGCAATTGTAAGTAATCTTTTGATAGAAGAGGCAGGCAGTTTTATACCTTCTCAAGATGTAAGAAAGAAGCTGATTAAAGAAATTTTAGATGAAGCCTTAGGATTAGGGCCTCTAGAAGACCTCTTAGCTGACCCGGATATTACTGATATTATGGTTAATAATAAGGGTGAGGTTTATGTAGAGCGTTTTGGCAAGATTGAGCTGACCAGTAAGAAGTTTCTTTCTAATGTGCAAGTCAGGACAATAATTGAGCGCATTATCGCTCCCATCGGTAGGCGCATCGATGAATTTGTGCCTATGGTTGACGCCCGCCTTGCTGATGGCTCACGCGTTAACGCGATTATCTCTCCGTTGTCTTTAACCGGGCCCACATTAACGATTAGAAAATTCCGCAAAGAAAGGTATAAGACAAGCGATTTAATTAATTTTGGGACGCTTACCCCGGCGATGGCGGATTTTATCAAGGCCTGTGTATTATGCCGCAAGAATTTGATTGTTTCCGGAGGCACTGGTTCAGGAAAGACTACGGTGTTAAATGCCCTTTCTGAGTATCTCCCCGAGGGAGAGCGGATTATAACCTTAGAAGATGCTGCGGAGTTAAAATTAAACCAACGGCATTGGGTAAGATTGGAATCCCGTCCGCCAAATATAGAAGGAAAGGGCGGCATTACCATCAGAGACCTTTTCCGTAATACTCTGCGTATGCGCCCGGATAGGATTATTGTCGGGGAATGCCGCGGAACTGAATCTTTAGATATGCTTCAGGCCATGAATACCGGGCATGACGGTTCTATGACTACTGTCCATGCTAACTCTACTGCGGATGTTTTGTCCCGGCTGGATTCGATGATTCTTATGTCCGGGGTCGAGCTTCCGGTAAGGGCTATTCGTGAAATGATTGCTTCTGCAGTTGATGTGATTGTGCATACTGCCAGGCTTTCAGATGGCTCGCGAAAAGTTTTAGGTATTGCTGAAGTTGCGGGGATGAAAGATAAAATGCATATAAATATAAATGATATATTTATCTTTAAACAGACCGGGGTAGATATCCAGGGGACAGTCCAGGGGTATTTTACCGCTACTGGCTATAAGCCTTCGTTTATAGATGAAATCCGCATCCGCGGGGTAGCTATTTCGGATGAAATATTTAAACCCACCAGGCCTTAAGAAG
>DCOU01000145.1:6847-7365 GCA_002322525.1 Candidatus Omnitrophica bacterium UBA1562
CCCGTGCGTTTAATCAATCAAACTAAAAATACTATTTTAGCGCAAGATGTTTTTATTGCTAACACTCCCTTTAAAAGAATTAAAGGTCTATTAGGCAGAAAAGTTTTTTTATCTGGCCAGGCAATAATCCTCGAGCCCTGTAATTCTGTGCATACTTTTTTTATGCGTTTTCCCATAGATATACTTTTTGTAGATAAAAATTATAAGGTTATTGAAGCCATTCCTAAGCTTAACCCGAATAGGATTAGCCGTATATATTGGCATGCTAACAGAGCTATTGAATTGCCTGCCGGAAGATTAAATCTCACCAATACTCAAGCCAAAGACCAACTCCAACTCTTAGATTGACATTCCCAGCTTTTTCGTCCAATCTAGCTTGATAGTAAAGGAAATTATATTAGATTCTGTGGCACATTGCCACAGAATCAAGCAAAAGTCTCATTAATGAGGCTATATAATCTTAGATTCTTCGGCACATTGCCTCAGAATCAAGAAAAAGCTTCATTAATGAAGCTTTT
>DCOU01000104.1 GCA_002322525.1 Candidatus Omnitrophica bacterium UBA1562
AAGGAGAGTGTAACCGCTGAAGCACTGAGAAAAAACTGAGGCACTGAGAAATAACTCAGTGTTTCATAAAAGAATTTTTTAAAAATCATTCAGTGCCTCTGTGGTTGCAAAGGAGAGTGTAAAATAAATGGCTCGATATATAAATGCTGTTTGTAGACTGTGTAGGCGTGCAGGGGTAAAATTATTCTTAAAAGGTACAAGGTGCGTTACCCCAAAATGCGCTATATCTAAAAGAGCTTATGCCCCAGGCGATCACGGACAGGGCAGGCAGAAACTTTCTAACTATGGTTTACAGCTAAGAGAAAAGCAGAAAGCAAAGTGGATGTATGGAGTTTTGGAAAGACAGTTCCGCAGATATTTCCAGATTGCCTCTAAATCTAAGGGTGTAACCGGAAAGGTACTCTTGCAGCTATTAGAGAGAAGATTAGATAATGTTATATTTAGATTGGGCCTGGGTATCTCAAGGGCTCAAAGCCGGCAGGTTGTCCGTCACAACTTTGTATATGTAAATTCTAGGCGCGTAAATATTCCGTCTTATTTAGTAAAAAAAGGCGATAATATTGTGATAAAAGCAAAAGAAAAAGCACTAAAGAAACTTAAAGAGAATCTTGAACTGTCTAGTGATCGGACCGTTCCTTCTTGGCTTGAATTCAATCCTCAGGAATTAAAAGCAACGGTTTTAAGGTTGCCCGAGAAAGAAGATAGCCAACAGCCAATTCAAGAGCAATTAATTGTAGAGTTATACTCTAAGTAATATTTCAGTGTGTAAGTTTGTAAGTGTGTAAGTTTGTAAGTAAATGACTTAAAAACTTTACACTTAAACACTTTACACTCCGACGAACATAAGTAAGGAGGTAAGATGGGTATAAAATGGAGAGATTTTCAGCTGCCGAAGAGATTGGAATGCGACGAATCCACCTACACCGATACCTATGGTAAATTCTCAGCTGCTCCGTTTGAAAGAGGTTACGGCGTAACTCTGGGTAATTCTTTAAGACGAGTTTTACTTTCTTCTATAGAAGGTAGCGCTGTAACTTCGGTTAAGATACAGGGTGTGCAACATGAATTTGCTACTATACCAGGGGTACTCGAAGACGTTCCTGAGATAGTTCTGAATATAAAGACTCTGGTATTAAACTCGCATTCAAAAATACCCAAGACAATATACATAAAAAAAAATACCAAAGGTGAGATTAAAGCAAAGGATATCGAGGTAGATGAGACGATAGAAGTGATTAATCCTGACTTACACATTGCTACCTTAACTAAAGATACGAAGTTTAATGTGGAAATGGAAATAGCAAGAGGCAGGGGTTATGTACCTTCCGAACTAAATAAAAAAGACGGGCTTCCCATAGGTGTGATTCCAACAGACTCCGTATTTACTCCTGTAAAAAAAGTAAGTTTTTCAGTTGAGAATACACGCGTCGGACAAAGAACTGATTACGATAAATTAATATTAGAAATATCGACGAATGGGGCGATAAGCCCAAAAGATGCGCTTCTTTATGCCTCTAATATATTGCAAAGGCACTTAGATATTTTTGTTAACTTCGGCCAGTTACCAGAAGACATAGAAGAAGAGCTGGAAATGACCAAAGAGGAGTTAATCTTATATGAAAAATTAAGGCTTCCAATATCCGAACTTGAATTATCGGTAAGAAGTTCTAACTGCTTAAGAGAGGCGAACATTAAAACTATTGCCGATTTAGTAAAGAGAACGGAAGAAGAAATGCTGGGCTTTAAGAATTTCGGTAAAAAATCCTTAGTAGAAATCAAAGAACTCCTTGCAGGAATGGGGCTGACTTTAGGGATGCAGGTTGACCCCAAGAAATTAAAAAAAGCGTAAAAATGATTACACAGATTTTTAAATTCGATTACACAGATTAGTGAACCAAAATTTATCTGTGCAATCTGTTTTTTAATCTGTGAAATCATAATATACTCTAAGAGATGTTATTATGAGACACAGAAAAGCAAAATTACAGTTAAATCGTCGTACAAGCTGGCGCAAGGCTACATTGACGAGTTTAGCTAAAGCCCTGCTCATACATCAGAGGATTAAAACCACAAAAGCAAAAGCTAAGGCAGTGAACCCTTTGATAGGAAAACTTATATCTTTGGGCAAAAATAATTCTCTTTTTGCAAAAAGGCAGGCCTATAGAATATTAGGCGATCATAAGTTGGTAAGTTTACTTTTTAATGATATCGCTCCTCGTTTTAGTAATAGAATCGGAGGCTATACCCGGATTCTTAATCTAGGTTCAAGGCGGGGTGATAATGCGCAATTAGTAATCTTGGCGCTTACCGAAATCAAAGAGAAAGGGCCTAAGAAACCAAAAGTTGAAGTAGAGAAGAAAGAGGCGCAAAAACCCGAAATATTAAAAGAGGGGCTTCCAAAAGAGCAGCCCCAAGAGGAAAAGAAGCCCCGGGCAGAAATAGCAATAAAAGAAAAACCACCTATTAGTAAGAAACCCACGAAGAAGTTTTTAGGAGGTTTACGAAGAATATTTAAGAAAGAGCGGGACTCTTTATAAATTCGTTTAGCCTGTTTAGACGGATATGCGAATAGATATCAGGTTAGCAAAACGTACTAAGAATTTAAATCCTTCTTCAACTTTAGCCATAACCGCAAAAGCCAAAAAATTAAAATCCGAAGGATGTGATATTGTAAATTTTGCCGCAGGTGAGCCTGACTTCGATACTCCCGATTTCATTAAAGATGCTGCGATAGCAGCAATAAAGGCAGGGTTCACTAAATATACCCCTACCACAGGCATCCCGGAATTAAAAAAAATCATTGCCGATAAATTAAGGAAAGATAATTCCCTCGAATACGATTCATCCCAAATAGTCGTTTCCTGCGGCGCAAAACACAGCATATTTAATGCATTATTTGTATTGTTAAATAAGAGCGATGAAGTAATAATACCCTCTCCTTATTGGGTAAGTTATCCTGAAATGGTTCGCCTTTCGGAAGGAAAGCCGTGTTTTATTGAGACCTTGCCCCAAAATGATTTCAAAATAACCATTAAAGATTTAGAAAAATATATCAACCCAAAAACGAAAGCGATTATACTGAATAGCCCTTCCAATCCTACGGGATGCATTTATACAGAGGAAGAATTAAGGCAAATAGCTAAAATCTGCGTGACAAAGAAAATTTTTGTTATAAGCGATGAGGTATATGAAAAGATTATGTTTGACAATCTAAGGCATGTATCCATTGCATCTTTCAATAAAGATATATATAACTTAACTATCACTGTCAACGGCCTATCTAAAAGTTATTCTATGACTGGTTGGCGCATCGGATATTTGGCAGGGCCTGCTGACATTGTCGATGCTGTATCTAAACTGCAGGATCACTCTACATCAAACCCCACATCTATTAGTCAAAAGGCAGCTGTGGCAGCATTAAATGCGCCCGATGATTTCTCTAAACTGATGAGCAACGAGTTTCAAAAAAGAAGGGATTATACAATTGAAAGATTAAACAAAATAAAAAGCATCGGCTTTGTAAAACCAAAAGGTGCATTTTATATATTCTGCAATATCTCCAAACTTGGATTAAATTCTTTAACATTTGCTAATCGCCTTCTAGATGAAGCTTATGTGAGCCTCATCCCGGGGATAGGGTTTGGCAGGGATGACTATGTGCGCATAAGCTTTGCTACAAATCTTGAGCAAATAGAAAAAGGTATGGATAGAATTGAGGAATGGCTTAATAAGTTGTAATTACGAGAGTAGGTAGTATGTAGTAGGTAGGAATTAGGTCTCTCTATAATATAAATATGGGAAAGACTATTGCGGAAAAGATACTGAGCAATCACGCAGGAAGAGAACTAAAGGCAGGAGATTTTGCAATATGTAAAGTTGATTTCGCCTTCGGACAAGACGGAACTTCCTCTATTATTATGGACAGACTAGAGGAGCTCGGAGTAAAACAAACAAAAACAAAATTTTGTATGGTTATTGACCACAACGCACCCTCACCGAGCGAGGGGGTTTCCAGAATCCATAAAAGAATGCGCGAATTTGCCAAGCGTTACGATACCGGGCTTTATGATATTGGTTGCGGTGTCTGCCATCAAGTGATACCTGAATCAGGGCAAATATTGCCTGGAGATTTAGTAATAGGGGCAGATTCTCACACATGTACTTACGGTGCATTAGGCGCTTTTGCTACGGGTGTAGGTTCTACTGATTTGGCAATTACTTTAGCAACAGGAAAAAACTGGTTTAAAGTGCCGCAAACTATTAAAATAATAGTAAATGGCAAGATACCCAAAGGAGTATTTGCTAAAGATATAGCCTTGCATATTATCGGTAATGTAAGCTCGGGTGGCGCAACATATAAAGCAATAGAATTTAGCGGCGATGTAATTGACAAATTAGATATGGATGGCCGCTTTACTATGTGCAATATGGTCGTGGAGATGGGCGCAAAAGCAGGATTTATGCCCCAGGATAAAAAAACAATGCTTTGGTTAAAATCAAGATTTATTAAAAATAAAAAGATAAAGCCAGTGACAGCAGATAAGCCTGCAAAGTATATAGAGGTTTTGGAGTATGATATCTCAAGGCTCAGGCCTCAAGTCGCTCGTCCGCATAGCGTAGATAATGCTGTATCCGTTGATGAATTAAAAAAAATAAAGATAAATGAGGCATTTTTAGGTACCTGCACTAATGGAAGACTGCAGGATTTAAAGATAGCCGCTTCGATATTAAAATCCCGAAAAATTGCTCCTGGAGTAAGATTTATTATTTGTCCTGCTTCACGCACAATCTTTTTAGAAGCTTTGAAATTAGGAATTATAGAAATATTTATTAAGGCAGGTTCTGTATTGGTTTCACCTGGGTGCGGCCCTTGCGTCGGAACGCATAATGGAGTTCCTGCTGACGGAGAGGCAGTCATATCAACTGCTAATAGGAATTTCAAAGGCAGAATGGGCAATCCCAATGCTTTTATCTATCTTGCATCGCCGGCAACAGTAGCTGCATCTGCTATTAAAGGTTATATTGCGGATCCGAGAGAGTTTTTATAAGTGAGCACATAAGTTATGGAGTCTGCTATTTAATTAGCTTTAGCGACATAACTTATCTGTGCGAACTTATCCCGGCCCTGGTCAATCTGAAAGATTGCCCAGGACTAGTCCTGAGAAATTCTATGAATTTCTCAGGGCGAATATGCCAAAATTATCCAGAAAGGATAGG
>DCOU01000159.1 GCA_002322525.1 Candidatus Omnitrophica bacterium UBA1562
TGTTACGGTAAAACTGTTAGATGTAAATCCTCCTGAGAAGGTAAAGCCAGCCTTTAATGAGGTAAATGAGGCAAAGCAGGAAAAAGAAAAGATGATTAACCAGGCCTGGGAGGCCTATAATAAGGTTATACCCAAAGCCAAAGGCGAGGCAGAAAAGACTATCCGCGAGGCCGAAGGTTATGCCTTGGATAAGATAAACCGGGCAAAGGGTGAGGCAGAGAGATTCTTGGCTACTTTGGCTGAATATAAGAAGGCGCCCCAGATAACCCAAAAGAGGTTATATTTAGAGACATTGATGGATGCCCTGCCTCGGGCGAAAGAGAAGTATATTATTGACCCTAAGCAATCTTCGATTTTACCTTTATTGAATCTAGGTGAGAAGGGAGGGGTAAAACAATGAAAGAGGGAATGTTAGGAACTATTTTAGGAATTTTTGTGGTTTTGGTTATCTTGGTGATAGCCGCATTTGGTAGCGGTGCATTGTTTATAATTGATGAAACAAAACAGGTGGTGATAACCCAGTTTGGCAAACCTGTAGGGCAACCCATAAGCTCTGCGGGGTTACATTTTAAGACTCCCTTTATTCAGCAGGCACATTACTTTGAGAAAAGGATTTTAAACTGGGATGGCGACCCAAACCAGATCCCTACCAAGGACAAGAAATATATCTGGGTAGATACCACTGCCCGCTGGAAGATAATAGACGCCCTTAAATTTCTGCAATCCGTTGGCAACGAAATAGGCGCGCAGAGCCGATTGGACGACATTATTAATTCAGCAACAAGGGATGCTGTTACCAATCACCTTTTAGTTGACGCGGTGAGGGATTCCAATCGTATTTTGGAAAGCAAGGAGTTAGGGGAAGACGCTATTTTTGCCGATGAGGCGCTTGAGCGCATTGAAGTCGGCAGGCAGCAGCTTACCCGAGCTATCTTAGAAAAAGCTAAAGTGCTGGCACCTCAATACGGAATTGAAATTATAGATGTGCGCATAAAACGCGTCAATTATGTAGAGGATGTGCGCAATAAAGTCTATGACAGGATGATTGCCGAAAGAAAACGCGCAGCGGAAAAATACCGTTCGGAAGGGCAAGGTAAGTCAGCTGAGATTTCCGGACAAGTAGGGAAAGAATTAAAACAAATTACCTCAGAGGCCTACCGTCAAGCACAGGGTATTGTAGGTAAAGCAGATGCTGAGGCAATCAACATATATGCCCGGGCTTATAGCCAGGATGCAGATTTCTATTCGTTCCTTAAAACATTAGAGACTTATCAAAAGACGATTGATGAGAAATCTACGATAATCTTGACTACGGACAGCGATTATTATAAATATCTTAAAGGATTAAAAGTGGGAGAATAATTATTTATTTTCCAGAAAAAAGCGAGAACATCGATAGATTTTGCAATGAGGTTGAGATGACGTTACGAGTTGGTGCGCAGTATATTAACAAGAAAAACTGTAAGTTTACTATTTGGGCGCCGTTAGCTAATAAAGTGGTTCTTAAGATAAGTTATCCAAAGAAATATTCTTTTGCTATGCAACGCAATCAAAAAGGTTATTGGGAGGCAGTGGAAGAGGGAGCATGTCCGGGTACTAGATATTTGTACAAGTTAAATGGAAAATTAGAAAGGCCGGATCCCGCCTCTTTTTTTCAGCCAGAAGGCGTTCATAATCCTTCCGAGGTAGTCGATCATTCTGTTTTTAAATGGGAAGATAAAAATTGGAAGGGGATTCTTCTCGAAAAGATGATTATCTATGAACTTCATGTTGGTACTTTTACGCCCGAAGGCACTTTCCAAGCAGCAATACCACGGTTTAACGAATTATGCCAGTTAGGTATAAATGCAATAGAGCTTATGCCAGTGGCACAATTTCCCGGCGCCAGAAACTGGGGTTATGATGGCGTTTATCCTTATGCAGTGCAGAATTCTTATGGCGGCGTAGAAGGACTAAAAGAGCTGGTCAATGCCGCACATAACCATAATATCGCGGTTATCCTTGATGTGGTATATAACCACTTAGGGCCGGAAGGGAATTATTTAAGAGATTTTGGTCCATACTTTACTAACAAATATAAAACTCCTTGGGGTGAAGCAATTAATTTTGATGGCGCTTATAGCGATGAGGTAAGAAACTTTTTTATTGAGAATGCGCTGTATTGGTTTAGGGAGTTTCATATGGATGCGCTTAGGCTCGATGCCATCCACGGTATTTACGATATGAGCGCAAAGCCTATTTTGCAGGAACTGGTAGAGAGGGTTGAAGAATTCTCAAAACAAAAAGGAAGAAAATTTTATCTAATTGCCGAGAGTGACTTAAATGATGCAAAAATTGTGCGTTCACGACAATTGGGCGGCTATGGTATAGATGCACAATGGTGCGATGATTTCCATCATTGTTTGCATACGCTTCTTACAAAAGAACGTAGCGGCTATTATAAGGATTTTGGAAAAATAGAGCAGCTTGTTAAATCCTTTAAGCATGGGTTTATATATTCTTGGGATTATTCTGAGTTTAGAAAAAGACGGCACGGCAGTCCTCAAGAATCAATCCCTGCGAACAAGTTTATCGTCTTTTCTCAAAATCATGACCAAATAGGTAATCGGGCATTTGGTGAGCAGCTTTCAAAGTTAGTCAACTTTGAAGCCCTAAAATTAGTAGCAGCGGTCGTTCTGACCTCTCCTTATATACCTCTTCTTTTTATGGGTGAAGAATATGCTGAAACCGCGCCTTTCCTTTATTTCATAAGCCACTTTGATACCGGATTAATACGTGCAGTAAGAGAGGGTAGAAAAAAAGAGTTTTCTTTTTTTAAATGGGACATAGACCCGCCTGATCCCCAGTCTGAGGATACTTTTATTACCTGTAAGCTAAACTGGGAAAAGAGATTCGCAGGTAAAGGGAAAATCTTACTTAGTTTTTATAGGGAATTGATAAAATTAAGAAAGAAAACTCCAGCATTATCAAATCTCAACAAAGATAATATGGATGTGAGGGCTATCAAAGGAAAAAACATTGTCACGGTCCAGAGGTGGAATAAGGGAGGCAGAGTCTTTTCAATTATGGGATTTAATAAGAAAGAAGCCTCATTTTCGCTTAGTATCCCTGCCGGTAGATGGCAAAAGGTTATAGACTCAACAGATATTATTTGGCAAGGACCCGGCTCGTGTTTACCGGAAAGATTTTCTTCGCAGAGGAACCTGACCATAAAACCATTTAGTTATGTGCTGTACAAAAAAGAGGAAGCATAGTGAAACCTTTTATCTGTATTCATGGGCATTTTTATCAACCTCCGCGGGAAAATCCCTGGCTTGAAGAAATAGAACTGCAGGATTCAGCATATCCGTATCATGACTGGAACACCAGAATTACCACAGAGTGCTACGCTCCAAACGCCGCCTCACGCATACTCGATCCTGACAGGCGAATTATCGATATAATTAATAATTATTCCAAAATCAGTTTTAATTTTGGTCCAACCTTACTTGCGTGGCTTGAAAAGAATGATTTAGAGACATATAAGGCTGTTCTGGAAGCGGATAAAGTTAGCCAGAAGCTCTTTTCAGATCATGGTTGTAGTCTTGCGCAGTGCTATAATCATATGATTATGCCGCTTGCCAATAGACGAGATAAACGCACTCAGGTAATTTGGGGTATAAAAGATTTTGAGTATCGTTTTGAAAGAAAGCCCGAAGGGATGTGGCTTCCTGAAACGGCGGTAGACTTGGAAACTTTGGATATTCTGGCTGAATTGGGAATAAAATTTACAATACTTGCGCCAGCTCAGGCAAAGCAAATAAGAAAAATCGGAGCAGATGAGTGGATTAATGTATCTGGCGCAAAGGTAGATCCTAAAAGGCCCTATTTATGTAAACTTTCTTCAGGAAGGACAATCGCGCTCTTTTTTTATGACGGACCGATTGCGCAGGAAATCGCCTTTGCCAAACTTTTAGAAAATGGAGAGGCTTTTGCAAAAAGATTGATATCTGTTTTTGCTGAAAATGGCGATGATTCTTCACTTGTCCATATTGCCACCGATGGTGAATCATACGGTCATCATCACCGCTTTGGAGATATGGCATTATCCTACTGCCTTTATTCCATTGAATCAAATAAGGAAATTAAACTCACCGTATACGGTGAGTATCTTGAAAAGAATCCTGTGGCTTACGAAGTAGAAATCTTTGAGAATAGCTCTTGGAGTTGTTTTCATGGCATAGAAAGGTGGAGGGGTGATTGCGGATGTAATTCAGGCACGCATAAGGACTGGCACCAAAAATGGCGAGCGCCATTAAGAGGCGCCTTGGATTGGTTAAGGGATAATCTTTCTGAAGTTTACGAGAAACAGGCCTTGCGTTTAATCAATAACCCTTGGGCTGCCCGCGATGAATATATCAAAGTTATCTTAGATAGAAGGCCGCAGATTCTGGAACAATTTTTTACAAGTCAAGGCGCGGATAAATTATCTAAGGACAACAAGGTTAAATTGTTAAAACTACTTGAGATGCAGCGCCATGCTATGCTTATGTACACAAGCTGCGGTTGGTTCTTTGATGAAATTTCCGGGTTAGAGACGGTCCAGATTCTTCAATATGCCGCAAGGGCGATACAACTTGCCAAAGAAACAAGCGAGGTGTCCCTGGAAGAAGCTTTTATTAATCTTCTTGAGCGCGTCCCCAGTAATATACCCGATTTTAATAATGGCGCAAAAGTTTATGAATTGTTGGTTAAGCCAGTCAGGGTTGATTTGCTGCGAGTGGGGATTCATTACGCGATTTCTTCTCTCTTTGAAGAATTTAAGGAAGAGAGCCAAATATATTGCTACACTGTAAAAAGGCGCATTAATGATATCTTAGAACTGGGTAAACAGAGGTTATCCTTAGGCAGGGTAGGTATCCATTCAAATATCACTGGGGAGGAAAACGAAATAAGTTTTGCTGTCCTGCATTTTGGCGACCACAATTTGATTGGCGCAGCCAGAGAGTTTATAGGCGCGGAGGGATTTGCCCAGATGCATAAAGAAATAGGAGAGAGTTTTATGCAGGGGGAAATGCAGGAAGTGGTGCGTCTTTTTGATAAACATTTTGGCCAGGCAAGTTGTTCTTTATGGCATTTGTTTAAAGATGAGCAAAGAAAAGTAATCCGAAAGATTTTTGATTCCGCTTTAAAAGAAATAGACATATCTTTTAGGCAGATCTATGAACACTACGCCTCAATTATGCAAGCCACAGAAAAATTAGGTATGCCGCTTCCAAAGCCATTTCTCTCTGCGGCAGAGTTTGTGTTAAATGTGGATATTAGGGATTTATTAGAAAGTGAACAGTTGGATTTAAATAAGCTTAGGAAATTAGCCAATGCTATCAATCGTTTCTCCATAAGTTTAGATAAATCAACTCTTGCTTATATAAGCAGCAAGAAAATAAATACGCTTATGGAGCAATTTTTAAAGAATCCAGAGGATTTCTTGCTTCTTGAGCAGATTGTGGGGATCCTAAGGGAAACGGAAATACTATCCCTTGATCTTAATCTGTGGAAAGCCCAGAATGTTTATTTCTCTCTCAGTAAGCAAATATATCCATCTATGTGCCAGAGAGCCGAAAAAGGCGATGAAGAGAAGAAGAAATGGATTGAAAATTTTCATAATATAAGTGATTATTTAAAGGTAAAGATTATTTAACCCAATGCAAATACCAACCGCTACCTACAGAATCCAGTTTAATCCGAATTTCGGCTTTGAGGAGGCAAAGAAGATAATTCCCTATTTGGTAGAAATAGGAGTCTCTCATCTTTACGCTTCTCCTATTTTTAAGGCCAGAAAAGGAAGTCTCCATGGGTATGATGTAGTTGATCCGCAACTCCTCAATCCTGAATTAGGAGAAACAAAGCAATTTGAAGAATTGATTGAGCTCTTAAGACAGCAAGGGCTATATTGGCTTCAAGATATTGTCCCCAATCATATGGCATTTGATGGGGAAAACGTTTTACTTATGGATGTGTTAGAAAATGGCACAGATTCAAAATACAGTAATTTCTTTGATATAGATTGGAGTCATACCGATGAAAGTTTAAAAGGCAGAGTCCTTGCTCCTTTTTTAGGAAGATTCTATGCCGAATGTTTAGAAAATCAGGAGATTCTGCTTAAATTTGACGAAACAGGCTTAAGCATCAATTATTACTCTCTGAGGTTTCCCCTTAGAATAGCCTCATATATCCAGATACTCGAGTATAACTTGTCTACGCTTGAACAGAAGTTAGGTTTTGACAATTCAGATTTTACAAAATATCTTGGCGCATTACATTTTATAAAAACACTCCCTGCCTTAGGAAAATCGACTTCGGATTACGACCAAATAGGCCATGCAAGGAAAATGCTCTGGAGCATTTATGCATCTAACAAAGACATAAAAGAATTTATAGATGCTAATATTAGCTTCTTTAATGGCAGGAAAAACGAGCCGGAGAGTTTCAATGCCTTGGATAAGCTTGTTCAAGAACAGTTTTTCAGGCTATCATTCTGGAAGGTTGCTGCTGAAGAAATCAATTATCGAAGATTCTTTACCATTAACGAACTTATTTCTTTAAGAATGGATAATGAAACTGTTTTTAATTTTACTCATGATTTGGTTTTTCGTTTAATACAGGAAGGTAAATTTGCCGGCTTAAGGATTGACCATATTGACGGGCTTTACGACCCCGTGTTTTATTTAAAAAGATTAAACGATAAAGCGGCCGATACATACATAGTTGTTGAAAAAATCCTTGATGCAAATGAAACATTGCCTTCTCAATGGCCTATCCAAGGGACAACAGGATATGATTTTATGAATTATGTGAACGGAATATTTTGCAAGAAGGAAAGTGAAAAGGAATTCAGCAAAATTTATTATAAATTTACTAACTTGCACATTTCTTATGAAGAGCTGGTATGTGATAAGAAAAGATTAATTATTGGAAAGCACCTTGCCGGAAACATTGACAATCTTGCCCAACTAATGAAGCGGCTCTCAGGTAAAGACAGATACGGCCGAGATATTACCCTCTACGGATTAAAGAGGGCTTTGGTTGAAGTAATGGCGAACTTCCCTGTTTATCGGACATATGTAAATAAAGAAAGCTTTAATGAAAGCGATAGACGATATATCGAAACTGCTATAGAGAAAGCAAGAGTGAAGACGCCCGGACTTCTGTACGAACTTAATTTTATTAAAAAGTTTTTACTGCTTCAATACAGCGATTCGCTGTCTTGTGAGGAAAAAGAGCAGTGGATACATTTTGTAATGAGTTTTCAGCAATATACAGCGCCTCTTATGGCTAAAGGATTTGAGGATACAATTTTGTATATTTACAATAAACTTATATCGCTAAATGAAGTAGGAAGTAATCCTAATAGATTTGGCTTTTCAAGAGAAGAGTTTTACGATTTTAATGAAAGAAGGCTAAATACCCCGCATACTTTAAACGTTACCTCTACCCACGATACAAAAAGAGGCGAAGATGTCCGGGCAAGGATTAATGTTCTCTCAGAGATTCCCTGGGAATGGGAGTCTAATTTAAAGAAATGGCAGAAAGTCAATAAAAAGAGAAAAAAGAATATTAATGGGAATTATATGCCTGATGAGAACGACGAATATTTTATTTACCAGACTCTTTTAGGGGCTTTTCCTTTTGATGAACAAGACATACTTTGTTTTATGGAAAGGATGAAAACCTATATTGTAAAAGCGGTAAGAGAGGCAAAACGGCATACTGCCTGGATTAAACCCGATATTGAATATGAAGAGGCCTGCGTTTCTTTTACCGAAAACATTTTAAAACCAAGCGAAGAAAATCTGTTTTTGAAAGAATTTATTCCTTTTCAGAAAAAAATTTCTTATTACGGAATATTCAATTCTTTATCGCAAGTAGTTCTTAAAATTACCTGTCCGGGAGTCCCTGATTTTTACCAGGGAACAGAGTTTTGGGATTTAAATCTTGTTGATCCGGATAATCGCCGCCCAATTGATTTTCAAAAAAGGAGGGAAATCTTAGAAGATATTAAAACAAAAGAACAACAAGATATTCTCAAACTTATTGATGAGCTGCTTTTAAATAAAGAAGGCGCACGGGTTAAGCTATTTCTAATTTATCGCCTCTTAAAGGCGCGTAAAGAGAAATACGCGCTTTTTCAGAATGGAGGTTATGCGCCTTTAGAAACAAACGGTGTTTATAAAGATAACATCATCGCCTTTATGAGAGTTTTCCAGAACAGTCGCGTTATAGTAATTGTGCCTCGCTTTTTTTGCTCTCTTATAAAAGAGGGGGAGCTGCCTTTAGGTGAATCGGTCTGGCAGGATACTTTTGTCAGTATCCCTAAAGATAATACGGTTGAATACTGCGATGCCATCACAAATCTTAAGCTAAATTGCAGTGAGAAATTATCAGTAGGCGAGGCCTTGAAATATTTCCCGGGTTCAATATTAATTTCACAATGATTAGAATTGACTCCTTTCCGGGCTCTGCCCCTTGAAGCCATATTCTAACTTAAATTGCCCCTTTTGTTATGGTATAGGAGAGTATAAACGTAACCACTGAAAATCACAAAAGGTTATCGCCGAAGGCGATTTTCTTGATAGGGGTCATAGAAGACCTTTCTAAGTTTTTAAGTCATTTTGAGCGATTACTTCTTTTCCCGTATTATGGTGCTTTGTCAAATAAATATTATTATGATTGCACAGATTAAAAAGCGTAGATTACACAGATAAATTCCGTCGCTAATCTGTGTAATCTTTTTTTAAAAATCTGTGTAATCAATGCAAGCATTATTTCGTAGACAATGCATTATGGGGTTACATAAAAATATTATAATTGCTGCCCTCTTCTTATTTTTATTATTGCCGGAGCAAAATAGCTTATACGCAGATGAAATTTATTTAAAGAATGGGGATAGAATAAGCGGAAAAGTAATCGAGAAGAATGAAGAGGATACCACCGTAAAAACCCAGGCAATGGGCTTAATCTCTATAGAAAGCAAATTTATAGAGCGGATTATATCTGATAAGAAGACCGAACTTGCAAAGCCCAAAGGAAAAGAGCTTAAACTTTGGCAAGCGGAGGTTTCGTTAGGTTATAACAAATCCAGTGGCAATACCCAGACCAGCCAGCTTACTTTAGGCCTATATGGGAATAGAAAAACCGACCATGATGAATTTACGCTTAAAGGTGATAGCTTTTACTCTTCCTCAAATAAAAAGATGGATACGCAGAAGTATTCCGGGGTGTTACGCTACGCCTTTAGTTTCCGGGAGAGAAGGTGGTATAACTTCTATAAAATACAAGACGAACACGACAGATTTGCAAATATTAATTATAGACTTATACCCTCAACCGGGATTGGATATTGGAAGTTTGATAGGCCTGACTTGAAATTGTTGTTTGAGATAGGCGCAGGTTTCCAGCATACCGATTTTAGAGATAATACCGGGGATACTAACGAAGCAGTTCTTATCCCCAGGATGTTTTTTGAGAAAAGACTATTTGTAAAATCCAGATTCTCTCAAGACGTATTCTTTTATCCGTCTTTAAGCGATAAGGATGAGTTCCGGATGCATTCTGAGACCGCAGTTACGAATCCAATTAATAGCCAGCTGTCGCTTCGTTTGAGCTTAATTGACGATTACAACTCAAGACCACCTAAAGATACCAAGAAAAACGATGTCAGGCTGATATCATCCATACTGTATAATTTCTAAGAGTGCATTATGAGGAGGTGCGAAATGAGTAGTTTTATAGATCGGATTATCCGTGCAGCTAAGTTAGATGTTAATCTCTATGAAGAGGTTGAGGTTGATAAGAAAGCCTTAGGTCAAGCCACGGGGGTGGTTATTGTTTCTGGCATAGCTGCTGGGTTGGGAAGTGTGGCAAGGGTAGGATTTAGTGGGTTTTTGGTGGGAACAGTTGCTGCCCTTATCGGATGGTATATCTGGGCGTATCTTACTTATTTTATCGGCACAAAATTCCTTCCTGAGAGCCAGACCCAAGCAGACCTCGGTGAGTTGTTGCGCACTATTGGGTTTTCTAGTTCGCCTGGTTTGATTCGGGTATTTGGTATTATCCCTGGACTAGCACGGCCTGTTTTCCTCATCGCTTCAATTTGGATGCTGGCTGCTATGGTGATTGCAGTCAAATGTGCCCTCGATTATAAAAGCACATTGCGTGCGGTAGGGGTTTGCGTTATCGGCTGGTTTATTCAAATATTAATACTCGGGTTGTTGTTCTCTATTTTAAAATGAAAATATTTCAATATATAATTTTGTTCTTATTATTAGAGGCATTGTTTTTTTCTTCTCCTTCCCTGGCAGAGGAGAAGACAAAGATTTCTTTTCTCTGGTGGCCGGATCCAGGTGGTGGCTTTGAAGAGGTAATTTCTGACTTTGAAAAAGAGAATCCGGATATAGATGTAGAGATGATAAAAGGACCTACTTCTACTGATACAAGAGAAACCATGTATGTAACTAGTTTCCTAGCTGGTGAGGCAACCTATGATATGGTGTTAATGGACATTATATGGTTGCCAAAGTTTGCCAAACAGGGCTGGATTATTCCTTTAGATGATTGGTTTGGTGAAGAAGAAAGAAAAGAATTCCTTCCTGGAGATATTCAAGGGAGTATTTTTGAAGGGAGAATCTATAGGATTCCTCTTCAAACCGATGCAGGGATTTTGTATTATCGAAAGGACCTCTTGGAGCAAAAAGGCTACAGTTCACCTCGGACTTGGGATGAATTTGTTAAAATTTCTAAGGAACTGCAATCACCGCCAAGTGTTTGGGGTTTCGTCTTTCAAGGGAAACAATACGAAGGTCTGGTTTGTAATTTCTTAGAAATTCTTTGGTCCTTTGAGGGGGATGTGTTTGATGAGAAGGGTGATTTAGTTTTAAATTCTCCTGTAAGCGCCCAAGCCTTAAAATTTATGTATGATTTAATCCATACCCACAAGATTACACCATCTGGAGTTACCACATATGAAGAGGAAGAGTCCCGTTATGTTTTTCAAGAAGGGCATGCAGTTTTCTGCCGGAACTGGCCATACCTTTGGTCTCTGGCACAAAAAGAAGGTTCGACTATAAAAGGAAAAATCGGAGTAGCCCCCTTACCCTATAAATCAGAAGAAAAACCAAGAGCTTGTTTAGGTGGCTGGGGATTTGGCATTTCTAAATTTACTAAAAATAAAGATGCTTGTATAAATTTTTTAAAGTTTATTACAAGTTATGAAGCACAAAAGAAGCTTCACTTAAAGAGCGGTATTGTGCCGACAAGAAAAGCTCTCTTTGAAGATAAAGATATATTAGACCAAAGTCCATTTTATGCAGAACTATATCAAGTGCTTCTTCTGGCAAGGCCTCGGCCAGTGCATCCTGATTATGCCCAAATATCAGATATTTTGAGGCGTTATATCCATAAGGTTTTATTGGGGCAAATCTCACCCAAAGTCGCGTTAGAAAGAGCAGAGTCGGAAATTAAAAAGATAAAGTGAAATCTCTTAACTAATACGAGAAGAATTGCGGTAAACCCTCAAGAATAGTTATATGTTAGGAAAGAGAATTTATATTGCAATTACCGTAATAGTTAT
>DCOU01000140.1 GCA_002322525.1 Candidatus Omnitrophica bacterium UBA1562
CTGGTGCATAAGGATAAATTACTGGGATTTTAATAAAACAACCTCTTTGGATTCAATATGTTGTATAAATTTAGGTAAATCGGGGAACCCTTCCAAAACCTTATTTTCTGTGGTATAATTATACTGGTTAGTTATAGGTCCAATATAGCGTTATAATATTGCAGAAATCTGCGATAGATATAAGGACAGGGCTATTTTTTTAGGTAGATTATGATGAGGTTTAATAAAAGTTATAGTATAAGAGTTATAGCAGGATTTGTTTGCGCGGTGTTTTTATTTGTTACCACCACGTATGGGCTAGATTCGCCCAATCTTAGGGTCCCCCGCGCAGATCACGTTAGATTAGAGAAAGCGTTAGAAGAGATAGAGGTTATATGTAGTAGTGGTGATTTTCTAATGCTGGATTCGAGAGAGGATATCCTGTGTTATTTTAAGTCGAAAGGCATTATTCTTGAGTTTAGAAAGGGAGTTGAGGTATCTTTACAGGCACTTAAGAACATGGTCTACATTTTAAATATTTTGCCACAAGAGCACCTCCCTAAGAAAATAATAATAAAACAGCGTAAGCTATTCTACAAGGAAGTAATAGGTTATAGACCTCACATATTCAAGAAAAAAACAATTTATCTTTATAATGAGGTTTTGCTTAAACAACTGAGTCAGTCAGGATATGGATATGTATTAGTCCATGAAATTGCACATACGATTAAATCATCGCTTCAGAGAGGTTTCTGGGATATTTCTTGGAGCAAGTTTAGGCGATTGCGAGAATTTATTCTTGTTACTGCTCCGCTTTCTATGATAAGCATTTCTTTATACGCAATGGAAAGGATTTTAGAAGATTTTCCAATCCATATGCCTTCAGAGATACCTTTGATTTTAACGATGACTACAGCCATAGGATTCATATTTCAGCTTTATTTATGGTTTAAAACTGATAAGCAGTTAGACCAGTTTATTACTTCCAATATTGCACCAGAAAATTTTGCCGAAGACTTTACCGAGACATATGCTGTCTATGTGCTGAATGGCCCTTATTTTAGACAAAAAATGCAAGATTCAGAAGTTTTATGTCAGAAATATAACTATATGAAAAAATATGTATTTGATGATATTGAATATGGGAGAGATGCTAATCGAAAGATTGTTATTCTCTCTGAGGTAATAAAAGAGACGGTTGAAAGAACTAAAAAAGAAATGGAACTATATGGGGATTCATTACCACAACAAGAAAAACCAGATATCGACAATACTTCTCTCGAAGGTCTTGAAAAAATAAATTGTAAATCGTTAGAAAGAAACATATAACAGCGTCTAGAATTTTTTAAATGAATTATAAAATAGGCGTTTATCCTTAGCATCGCCAATATTTTTCCATAGACAAATCCTTCATTTAGATGTCAATATTTCCTGCCTGCTAGTCTATTGACTTATTCTGATAATAGATAGAATATATACCTGATGCATAAAAGGCCATTAGCTGTAATTAGCGTATTCTTTATAGTCGGTATTGTTTTAGGAAGGTTCATGCCGGATACTGTTACATTATCTCATGTATTCGTAGGTACTTTAATATTTATCGCCCTTACTTTGATTTTTACCCTCACCCTAACCCTCTCCCATTTATGGGAGAGGGGATTATTTTGGGTGAGAAGTAGGAGCGGGTTTGAAACCCGCCCCTACGATTCGGAGAATGGTACGCGGAGCTCGCTTATCGCACGCTTTCGCGTGCTACTCCATATCTTCTTATTTTTATCAATAACTTCATTAGGAACTCTTTTATATTTAAACTCTAATATATTCCCGTCGAAGCATATAAGCCATTTTTTAGGTAAAGATAAGGTTAAAGCAGAGATAATAGGAATTATAAAAAGTCCTGCTGAGGCGAGAGGGGTGTATTATGGAAAGGTTAGGTCGAGGTATATATTCGAGATAGAAACAATGAGGTTACAAAGTGACAAAGTGACAAGGTCACAAAGACACAAGCCTGTCCCGAGCGCAGTCGAGGGAGACACAAAGACACAAGAAAATCCATGGATAGACATACATGGCCTGGCGCTCGTCAGGATACAGACGGAAAAGGATTATCAGTATGGGGATAGGCTGATGGTGAAGGGTACGATAAAGAGGCCGGGATTACCTAATGATGCTTCTCGACTTCACTCGAAGAATATGGCTTCCCCTGATGATGCTTCTCGACTTCGGCCGCTTGCGGCCTTCGCTCGAAGAATATTAATGTTCGAGCGCAGTCGAGAACCAATTTTAATTATAAAGCATATTTAGAAAACCAGAATATATTTGCTATTATAAACGCATCAGAGAAAAATGTAACGTTATTATCGCGCAATTATAAAACAAACCCTGTCCTGAGATATGCCTATCTTATTCGAGAGAAACTGAAAAATCAGTTTCTTGAAAAGATGCCTTTAGAAAGCGGCGCGTTTTTGAGGGCAATTTTACTGGGCGATCGCTCAGAACTTCCGAAGAAACTGAACGAATCCTTTAGAAATTCAGGCACAATGCATATCCTCCCAATCCAAAACACGAAAAAACTTAATTATCCATCTTAAAGCAACCTTACCCTATAAGAATCAGTTGGTCAAGAAAAATTATCCAACAAGAAATTACACCACTATCTATATCGGCTTAACCCCAAAACAAGCCCAAAAACTCGCGAATTTAGCCAAAAAACAGGGCAAGACAGAATCCAAGGTACTTAGGAAGGTACTTGATTTATACTTAAAAAGGGTAGAAACCAAAGGCCTGCTGTTTGAGCCATACAGGAAAACCTCACCCCTTGGCATGAAAGTATTGCCAAGGACTATAACCAGGGATCAGGACAGAAAACTAAGAAAATTAGCAGAGAAAACAGGCAGGAAGATATCAGAGCTGGCAAGAGAGGCGGTTGACATATATTTTTCTGAAAAATTGGCTTGACACCCTTAAGATTATAGTATAAACTAAATTAGTCTAAAGTAGATTTTACTAAATATAATCAGCAGTCCTTCAGCGGCTACAATCCTCCTGCTTGTCGGATTGCTTAACGCCGCTTCAGGATCAAATTTGCTTCGCAAATTCGGGAGGTATAATATGAGTGCGCCGAG
>DCOU01000001.1:0-1687 GCA_002322525.1 Candidatus Omnitrophica bacterium UBA1562
ATGCGACAAAATCAGAATCTATTTTAAGTCTTCTATGGTGATTTAAGGCGCCGCCGCTGTCGCGGCTCCCACATCTCCCGCGCCCCATTCGCCCCGCTTGGGAGCGGGGCTCATTCGGCGCCAGCCTGGGTGGTTGTCCGACAATCCTTGAGGTTTCTCGTCGAAATTAATATTGACAAAATACTTGACAAAAATTAGTACGTATTATATACTTTATATGTAGCAACTATATATAGATTAGGTAGTTATATAGATTTATAAGACGACAAAACAAACGACAAAAATAAGGAGTAATAATTATGCCCATAGAGGTTAAGCCTTATAAGTTTGAACCAGTAATATTTGAATTACGATATAATAGGATGGCTGATGAAATTATGGGCTTTATCATTAATATTCTTAGCAACAAGAAGGCTGTTGAGAAAATACACATCATCCCTAATTGGGTAGAGGCCATAAATGAAAGAGTAGTCAAACAATTAATGATTAAAAGTATTCATGGTACCTTAGCTATAGAGGGGAATCCTTCAACAGAAAAAGAGATAGAAAAAATTTTGAGTGAAGAAGACCTGCGGAAAATTAAAGAAAGAAAAGATATAGAAACTTATAATATAAAACAAGTTTATGATTATATTAACAACTTTAAGAAACCCGAACCCAATAAACCACTTTTAATAACAGAGGAACTAATAAGGGAATTACACAGGATTATTACCGATAGAACATTCGAAAATGGTAATGTGCCAGGGCAATATAGAAATTTTGAAGTCAAGGTTGGTGATGAACAGCACGGTGGTATCTATAGGCCGCCGCATATTTTGGAAGATATAAAGATGTTAATGAAGGGGCTTGTTGAATGGCTAAATAGTGAAGAGGTTATGAAAGAGTATCCCGTAATAAGAGCTATTTTAGCACATTATTATTTAGAACTTATACATCCTTTTGGAGACGGAAATGGTCGAGCCGGGAGAGCACTTGAAAGTCTGATATTACACGATTTCGGATTTAAATATGGTTCTTCATTTGCGTTATGGATATATTACTATTCTAATTATGACATATACTTCTCTCTCTTTTCTAAGGCGCGTAAGGAAAATAAAGGAGAACAGACAGAATTTATCATTTTTGCACTATCAGTTCTAAATAATGCTTTAGAAAATGTCTTTGAGGAAATAGTTAATATTACGGATAAGTTATTGTTTAAAGATTACTTATCGTATTTGGCTAAAAACAGAAAAATTAACTCTAGACAATATTTAATTTCAGAAATGATTTTAGATAAAAATATAATGTCCGCAGAAGAACTTAATAATTATCCTTTACTGAATACGTTGTATAAAAAAAGAACCCCAAGAACCTTCCAGAGAGACATGAAAGCATTATTGGAGACGCATCAATTAATAATTAAGATAACAAAAGAAGAGAAAATTTATTATCAGGCTAATATTAAAGGCTTGATTAGCAAATACGGTTAATTTTTTTAACTATCAAATCTTAATTTGCTCTTAAGCTATGCCGAGTTGGCTCTGCCTCCCGCCGTTTGAGGGAGGTTTTTATTTGGCTTAAGGCGGGAGAGCGGACGAGCCCTTCTTAAAAACAGATAATTTTTTCAAGTGTCAACACACCTTGAAGCGAGGACGCAAGCGGCTGGGGCTGCCGCCGCCCAGCCCCAGCCGCAAGCCGAGCC
>DCOU01000001.1:1819-1945 GCA_002322525.1 Candidatus Omnitrophica bacterium UBA1562
CCGGCAATTCCTCCTGCGCGGCCTAGCGCCCGGTGCCTAAAACAGCTTGCCTTAAATATTTTCTTGTGGTAACTTATTATCAATTGGGACCTCATAAAAAGTTAGAACCTTATAGAGTAGGCCCCG
>DCOU01000001.1:2017-2172 GCA_002322525.1 Candidatus Omnitrophica bacterium UBA1562
TAGAACCTTATAGAGTAGGCCCCGTTTATAAGATAAATCCCGCCATCTAATTTTCTTACCTAAATTATAAATTGTCAAAGAAAGTTTATAGTAGTATACTAATAGCACAAAAATCACTCCCCTATTTAGTCTCACGACTTTGTTAAAAATGCATT
>DCOU01000001.1:2345-9299 GCA_002322525.1 Candidatus Omnitrophica bacterium UBA1562
AAAAATTAACATAGTAGTGTTAGTCTCAAGAATGTTAAAGAAATCATCGCTATTCTTAGTATGGATATTTTTTCTCAAAGGCTTGTGTTTTGGCTCGCCTTTATTAGAAACAGAAGATCTTAATTTATCCCTGGGCACTTATTTTAGGACAGATGCGGTAAGTTTTAAAAATGTAGCAGACTTAGACAGCAGTAATAAGGATGACCACACAGCTTATTTGGGGATAGATTATAGCCTGTCCTTTAGCGCGGATTTTAAAAATCAGGGCCCTAAGTTTTACCTTAAACTTGAGCGAAACGGGCCTTATGATTACAGCGCGCCAGTATTTATCCACAATACTCTCATTAACTCCGGCGGCAGGATAGGAAAATATCACGACAGCCAACTCCTGCCGCAAGTTGAGGAATTTTGGGCAGATTCTGCACTCTTCGACAAATTTAGAATTAAGGCCGGCCTCTATATTTATGAAGTGGGTAATGGTTTTAGCTTAAATGGCAGTTATGAGAACTATGGCCTGACTTTATACCGGGAAACCGAAAATATCTTTTGGAGAGTTTATTATTGCCGTCCAGACCTGGTTTATAAGAATCATTTGGGCCCCAGAATCGACCAGGAACAAGAGCAGGAGCAAAAGTATGAACCTAACGCGGCAAATTTTTTCGCTACGGATGCCAAAATAAATTTAGGAAATCAAGTTTTTTGGCCGTATATCGGGGTGTTGGCAGATTATACTTCTCCCAAGAAGCGCGGTGATAGTCTTTTTAGCGCGCCGATAAAAAGGGATATCCTGGGGACTTTTGGCACAGCCTGGGAATTTAAGGGAAAAGATTTTTCTTTGCAGCTGGAAGCAGCGCATAATTTTGGTTATGCCAAAAGCGCATCTTCTGAATATAAAGATGTGCAGCATACCGGCTACATGTTTTACTCAGGCTTAGATTATGTAATGGGTAAGTTCAACCCGTCATTGCAGTTTTTGCTTTGTTCCGGCAATAAGGCAAGTTTGGATATGGCAGGAGATCCTGATGTACTTTATGCTGCAGGCAAGAACCGGGCCTTCAGCTATTATTCTCCGAGCAACGGAAACTTAGGCGATACTATAAGCTCAAACAATGTTGAGATGCTGCCGATTGTGGCTATGGGTGGCGGTTATGGTTTAAACTACGGAGTGCCTCGGCCAAAAACATTTAGCTCAGGAGATTTTGAGAATTTGATTATGCCTTCCATCGGTTTTGATTTTAATGCTACTAATAAGTTGTCTCTTGGTCTTTACGGATATTATTTAAGGTCTTTTACGAGGCCTGTTGGGACACTGAACGGCGAGGGTAAATATTTATGTCAAGAATTGGGATACGAGACAGATTTATTCATTGATTACCAATTAAACAAGAATATTTTAGTGAGTCTTTTAGGAGGATATTTCTTCCCCGGCAGATATTATAAGGAACTGAGGGATGATACCACGGGGAGCCTGTTTAGTCCTTTTGTACGGGGAGACGGTTCCCCAGATTGCGCTTATCAGCTTGAACTGTCTATGGAATTAAAATTTTAAGAGGAGAAAACGAATGGCTACAATTGATGATTTTAGGAAACTGGAATTTAGGATTGCTGAGATTAAGGATGTCGTGGAGCATCCCCATGCTGACAAGCTGTTGGTGTTAACTTTGGATTTAGGTGACAGGACCAAGCAAGTTGTGGCAGGGATTAAAAGCTCATATTCCAAAGAAACGCTCATTGGAAAACAGGTGGTTGTCGTGGATAATTTGGATACGGCGGTCTTGCGGGGCGTGGAGAGCGCGGGGATGATTTTGGCCGGGTCTGATGAAAGCGGCATTGTCATTGTCAGCCCGGAAAGAAAACTTAAATTGGGTAGTATTGTTAAATGATCAAGCAATTTGTGCCTTCTGAAGTATGTCTTAAATGCCGGGGTTGCTGTAGATTTAAGGAAATAGATTCCGTCTGGTCGCCCTGCCTTTTAGATGAAGAGATACAAGACTTATTGGATAAAAAAATCCCCTCTGCGTTTATCTCTTTGAATAAGAAACTGCTTCCCGTCCCCAATCCGCAAGGAGCGGGTTTTATCTGCCCTTTTTTGGAGGTTAAAGATAATCAATGTAAAATCTACGAGTTTCGTCCCCTTGAGTGTCAACTGTATCCGTTTCTTATTAGTTTAAGAAGCAGGAAAGTTATTCTGACGCTGGATTTAAATTGCCCTTATGTGCAGGAGCATTTAAAAGACGATGAGTTTAAAATTTATACCGATTATTTAGCCGCTTTTCTTAATTCTTCCGCTCAAGTTAGAATCCTGAAAGATAATCCTCAAATTCTACAGGCCTACGAAGAGGTTTCAGACGTTATCGAATTAGAGTTACCCGATGAACCCCGCCCTTCCTAAAGGGCTGGGGTATAGATTAAAAAGGAAGGGCGGGGTGAAACTTAAGAATTTATCCATCAAAGATAAGGGGACGTTTAGTAAATTTTTAGGCAAAAGCCGGCATGAATTATCCGTTTATGCTTTTGAAAATATCTATGTCTGGAAAGGGCTTTTCGATATTTATTGGTCGGTAATTGAAAACAGCCTTTGTATATTCTTTAAGGATAAGATTGGCTGCTTTTTGTATCTTGCTCCGTTGGCTGAGAATAGGAATCCAGAAGTAATCCAACAAGTATTTGAGATTATGGACAGGGTTAATAAAAATAAAGATATATCGCGCATAGAAAATATTGAGGAAGGAGGCCTTTCTTTTTATGAAGGGTTAGGTTATACCTGTCAAATTAAATCTTATGATTATATATGCAAAAGAGGCGATTTAGCGAACTTAAGAGGTAATAAGTTTAAATCCAAACGCGCATGTTTTAATTATTTTATCAAGCATTATGGATTTCAATATCTCCCTTTTTCTTTAAAGTACAGAGGTGATTGTTTAGAGCTATATGATTCCTGGGCAAAAGAACGTAAAATCAAAAATCAAGGCCACATCTATCAATGCATGCTTGAGGATAGCCGAATATCTTTAAAAAATGCACTGGATAACTATCCGGATTTGGATTTTATAGGCAGGCTGGTAAGAATAGATAAAAAAATCAAGGCATTTACATTCGGATTTAAATTAAATCAAGATACATTCTGTATATTATACGAGATAGCCGATTTGTTTATTAAGGGCTTGAGTCAATTTATCTTCCGTCGGTTTTGCAGCGAATTAGAAGGCTATAAATATATAAACATTATGGATGATTCGGGATTAGAGAATCTTAAAAAGGTAAAGCTCTCTTATCATCCTGCAAAATTAATCCCGGCTTATATTGTCAAAAGAAAAAATGCCTAAAAATATAGATGAGATAGAATTTACTATCTTTGATACTGAGACCACAGGCTTAGAACCGGAATCAGGCGATAGAATAGTAGAAATTGCCGGCATAAGATTTAAAGGCAAAGAAATGATAGCCACATTTCAAACCCTGGTAAATCCCCATAGGCTTATATCTAGCGCTGCTTTTGCAGTCAATAAAATCACGCCCGATATGCTTCAGGGTGCGCCTGAAACAAGGGAAGCAATACCTAAATTCTTAAGGTTTATTCATGACAGCTGCCTCTGTTCTTACAACGCCACCTTTGATTTAGAATTCCTAAAGAACGAATTAAAGCTTATAGGTAAAGAGTTAGTGCACAATAACGCAGTTGTGGATATATTGAAAATGGCTAAAAGGATTGTGCCGGGTTTAGAGCGTTATAGCCTGTGGTTTGTAGCAGAAAGGTTGGGAATAAAAACTGAACAGAAGCATCGCGCGTTTTCTGATGTAGGGCTTACTCTCGATGTATTTAATAAACTTAAGGAAATGTTGCGGGCCAAAGGAATATTAGATTTTACAAACTTCTTAAGCTTATTCGGGCTTAATTCCCGATTCTTAGATGATATAAATAATCAAAAGATTGCTAAGATACAGCAAGCCTTGGACTTAGGAGTGAAACTTAAAATAAGATATCTCTCCGGTTCCGACGCCTCAGTTACTGAAAGGGAGGTAATACCTAAAGAAATCCGGCAGGACAAATTTAAAAGTTACTTAGTTGGTTTCTGTTGCCTAAGAAACGAAGAGCGCACTTTTAGAATAGATGGCATATTACATCTTGAAATCATATAAATTGGATTTAGAGCCTTTGCAGATTTTTGAAGTCCTGAAGAACGAAAGAGGCTGTTTTTTCTTAGACAGCAGCCTTAACTCAAATTCTTTAGGCAGGTATTCTTTTTTGGGCATAGACCCCTTCTATGTTTTAAAAACAAAGAATCAGGATTCTCTTCTAAGATTAAGAGAAATATTAGGCCGATACAGGATTTCTATTCCTAAGAGTAGCCTTCCTTTTTTAGGCGGTGCAGTAGGCTATCTTGCGTATGACTTAGGTTTTACTTTAGAGACGAAATTAAAAAGTAGGCCCAAAGCCGGTTTAGATATGCCGGATTGCGCCTTTGGATTTTATAATACCGCAATTATAATTGACCACTTGAAACAATTGCTTTATATATTCAGCGCAGGAATTCCGGAGAAGAATTACTATCTGGCAAAGTCACTTTGCGAATTTAATTTTAAAAAGATATATAAACTGCTTTGTAAGATTAATTCATTTAGAAGCAGTGGCAAGAAAAATAAGCCTAATGTCAGCCCCAGAGAATTAAAATCTAATTTTACCCCGTTAGAAGAGCTTATTAAGTCAAATCCTAATCTTCTAACGGGGTTTAGCAAAGAAGATTATATTTCAGCCGTAAAACGAGCCAAGGGATATATAAGAAAAGGTGATATCTATCAGGTGAATCTCTCTCAAGAGTTTCATGCCAAAACAGATTTGTCGGCTTTCCGGATTTATAAGCGCCTGCGTAAAATCAGCCCGTCTTATTTTAGCGCATATCTTGATGCGCAAGATTTTCAAATTTTAAGTTCTTCTCCGGAGAGTTTCTTAAGATTGGAAGGCAATGTAGTTACCACCCGCCCGATGAAAGGCACACGGCCCCGTTCTGAAAATAAATTAAATGACCTAAGATTTAAACAAGGCCTTCTGGAGAGCGCCAAAGATAAAGCAGAACTGGTAATGATTGTGGATTTAGAAAGAAACGATTTAGGCCGTGTATGCAGTTATGATTCTATAAAAGTAAACACATTAAGGCAATTAGAAGAATATAACACTGTGTTTCAGACTACAGCTACTGTTTGCGGCCGGCTGCATAAAAATAAAGACAGGATTGATTTGCTCCGCGCTTGTTTTCCTGGCGGCTCAATTACGGGTTGCCCTAAGATTCGCGCGATGGAAATTATCGAGGAATTAGAACCCTCAAGGCGCTCCATTTATACGGGAAGCCTGGGTTATCTAAGTTTTTCCGGCACTATGGATTTGAATATCTTAATACGCACTATATTGAAGAAAAAAAATAAATTGTATTTTAGCGTGGGCGGCGGTATTGTTGCAGATTCAAAACCGGAAGATGAATATGAGGAGACACTGATCAAGGCCAGGGCAATGATGGAAGCAATAAAATAAAGATATGAAAATAACAATTTTTTTAAACGGAAAATTTATACCAGAAGAGCAAGCCTGCGTGCCTATATTAACCCCGGGGTTTTTATATGGCTGGGGATTATTTGAGACTATGCGCGCATATAACAAGAAAATAGTTTATTTTGATAAGCATCTTGAAAGACTTAAAAGATCCGCCAAATTATTAGACATAAGATGCCCGTATCCCTTGATTAAGTTAAAGGAGATTATTCATGAGGCCGTTAAGATAAATGGTTTTAGAGATGCTTATGTAAGGTTGACTTTATGGAAATGCGAAAAAGGAACAGACATATTGGTTATGGTAAAAAAATATCAGCCTTATCCTTCTCAGGAATATAATAAAGGATTCCGCGCCTGTATTTCTTCCTTCAGACAAAATGAGAATTCTTCTCTTGCCCAGCTTAAAACTACAAATTATCTTTTATATAGGTTGGCCTATGCACAGGCAATAGAGAAGGGTTTTGATGAGGCGATTATTCTTAATCATAAGGGTTATATTGCGGAGACAAGCCGGAGCAATTTATTTTTTATTAAAGCTCAAGAATTATTTACTCCTTCCTTAGAATGTAGTTGTTTAAACGGTATTACCAGGAGAGCCGTATTTGATTTAGCCAAAAAACATAATATTAAGGCATACGCAGGCAATTTTTGCATCCCGGATTTATACGCCTCGGATGAGGCATTTCTGACTAATTCTTTGAGGGGTATTATGCCTTTGGTATCTGTTGAAAAACAGCGGATCGGCCGAGGCATAAGCCGATACAAATTAACCCGCTTTTTTATGGAAAAGTACAAATCTTTATTAGAAGGTCTCTAAAAAAGTACCAAAAACTATGTTAGAGACCTCTGATTACACAGATTTCAAAAAAGATTACACAGATTTTCTGGTTGGAGATTTAATCTGTGGAATCTGCTTTTTAATCTGCGTAATCATAAAGAAAGGCTTTTTCAGGGCTTTTATTAGGAAATGAAGCTTAAAAAGATAAAACTTCCGTTTCAAATCAAAAAATCGATTTTAGCTTTGGGTTCCCAAACAAAGAATACGGTTTGTTTTGCTCAAGGTAATTTTGCTTATCTAAGTCTCTCGCATCCAGATTTAAGTGCGCCCAAAGATTTTTCAAACTTCGAAAGGACAGTAAAATATTTTTTAAAAAAAAGACCTAAAATAATTGCTTATGATTTACATCCGGAATATTCATCTACAAAATATGCTTTCAACCTAAAACCTAACACCTATCACCTAATACCCGTTCAGCATCACCACGCCCACATTGCTTCCTGTATGGTAGAAAACAATTTGAACAACGAGAAAGTAATCGGCGTGGCTTTTGATGGCACAGGTTTTGGCAGCGATAATAATCTTTGGGGTGCAGAATTTCTCGTTTCTAACTATAGAGATTTTAAAAGAG
>DCOU01000001.1:9468-20439 GCA_002322525.1 Candidatus Omnitrophica bacterium UBA1562
GCTTGGCTTTATTCTATATACAAAGATAAGTTTTTAAATTTAGACCTGGATTTGGTAAAAAAAATAGATAAAAAGAAGTGGCGAGTTTTAAAAAATATGTATTTATCAGGCTTTAATTCTCCTTTAGCCAGTAGTATGGGCCGGCTCTTTGACGCTGTAGGCAGCCTGGTATTAGGAAAAAGCAAGGTTAATTTGGAAGCAGAATTGGCTATGGAATTAGAGAAAATAGCCACAAGCTACCTGCCTGCCGGTCAACCGCCTCTGGCGGGACCCCGCCGAAGGCAGTGGCAGGCAGGTAAGTGGCAAGCTATTAGTTATAAGTTTAAGATTATTAAACAAAAAGATGGTTATACTTTAGACCCTCTTTTGATGTTTAAAGAGATAATTGGAGATTTAAAAGCCAAAGAACCCAAAGAAAAAATTGCTTACAGGTTTCATTTAACTATAGCGCAAATGGTCAGAAAGATGTGCCTGGTCTTAAGAAAAGAGAACAAAATAAATAAGGTGGTTTTAGCCGGCGGTGTTTTTCAAAATAACCTTTTACTTTGCCTGGCTTTAGATTTATTATATAAGGAAGATTTTAAGGTATTTACGCATAAAAATCTCTCTTGCAATGATTCTAGTATTTCCTTAGGGCAGGTAGCGATAGCGAATTTTTTCCCGCCCAGCGATTAGATTAAAGGCGGGATCCCCCCGCTCAGAACAGAGATGATTATGGCGGGAAAGGATAAAGTATGTGTCTGGGTATACCCATGAAGATAAAAAAGATCAAAGGCGATTTTGCCGACGTAGAGGCAGGCCGGCTTATCCGCACTGTGAATATCCAGATGCTCTCTCGTATTCGCGAAGGAGATTATTGTTTAGTCCATGCCGGCTTTGCCATTGAGAAAATAGACCCCCAAAGAGCAAAAGATACCTTGAGATTAATAGATGAGATACATTGACGAATACCGTAATATTCACCTGATTAAAAGGCTCTCGGAAAAAATCAAGGCGATTACACCCGGCGGCCACATAAATATTATGGAAGTCTGTGGTACGCATACGCAGAGTTTTTTTAGATTCGGTTTGGATGAACTTCTGCCATTCAATTTAAAATTAATTGCCGGGCCGGGGTGCCCCGTATGCGTGAGTCCACAGGAATATATTGATAATGCAATAAAGCTCACCCAATATGAAGATAATATTATTTTAACCTTTGGCGATATGTTACGTATTCCCGGCACCAGGTCCACTCTGGAAAAAGAACGGGCAGGAAGAAGTAATGTCAAGGTGGTTTATTCTGCCTTAGATGCCCTTTTATTCGCTCGCCAAAATCCGGCTAAATTAATAATATTTTTGGCAGTGGGTTTTGAAACCACTGCGCCCACCATTGCGTTGAGCATCATCCAGGCAAAAAAAGAAAATATAAGAAATCTCTTCTTCTATTCTTCTTTAAAATTGATTCCGCCTGCAATGAATTATCTGCTTAAAGATAAGAGATTAAATCTTTCAGGCTTTTTATGCCCGGGCCATGTCTCTTGCGTAATCGGCACAAAATCCTATGAATTTATTCCCCAAAAATATAAAATAGGCTGTTGCATTACAGGCTTTGAGCCTTTGGATATTTTAGAGGGCGTTTACTTTCTTATACAGCAAATCATAAATAATAAACCATGCGTACAAAATCAATATATGCGCGCAGTAACGCGGAAAGGGAATCTTAAAGCAAAAAATACAATCTTTAAAGTTTTTAAAGCGTGCGGTACTTCCTGGCGCGGGTTGGGTAAAATTCCTCAAAGCGGCCTGAAGATAAAAGATGATTTTTCTCAATTTGACGCTGAGAAAAGGTTCTCTTTTGGTCGCACGTCGCACGTCGCACGTCGCACGTCGCAAAAATGCCGATGTGGCGAAGTCTTAAAAGGCTTGATTTCGCCGAGAGATTGCCCGTTATTTTCCAAGGCTTGTAAGCCAGACCACCCGATAGGCCCGTGTATGGTCTCAAGCGAAGGAGCTTGCAATGCGTATTACAGATATAAACGCAAAACGTAAAACGAAAAACGCAAAACTACAATTTAAAACTCAAAATTTTAAATTTTGGGTTGTGGTTTTTACTTTTACCTTTTTGTTTTTACCTTTATTAACTGGCTGTGGGCAAAAAAACGAGTTCAAACAGGCGCAAGATTATATAAAAAAATCCAAAGAATATTATCAGTACGCAATCAACCTTTATAAAGATTTAATTGCCAAGGGCAAAGATTCAGACAGGTTACATTTTGAACTTGGCGAACTTTACTATAATCACGGAGAATGGAAACAGGCAATAGAAGAATTTAAAAAGACTAATATTCTTGCGGCAAAAAAGTTTTTAGCTATCTCTTATTATCGATTAGGTAATTTTACCGATGCCCTTGAGGTATTTAACAGAGAGGAGATTCCCGACGACGAATATCTGTATTATTACGGTTTAACTTCTGAGAAATTAAACCTTTTTGATCAGGCAATAAGTATTTATAAAAAGATAAAGATTAAAGAGTTCAGTGCGGTGGCTTCTGAACGGCTTAATATAATTGAGAAACAAACCGGGCCTATACAGATAAAAGATATAAGCCCGGAGGTTTATAAGATTTTAGAGAGCGCCCCTTCGCAGGATGAATATCCGCAGGCAGGCGCGCTTATCTTGTTTTGCGATGAAAAAATTGAAGTTACGCCGCAAAATACCCAGGTTTTTACCCTCCATTATATAATTAAGATTCTAAATGAGCGAGGCAAGGAGGATTTTTCAGAAAGCCATATAGATTATGACTCTACCTATGAGACAGTGGAATTAGAATATGCCCGTACGATAAAACCCGACGGTACAGTTGTAGAAGTGGGCAGCCGTTATATCCGCGATGTGTCTAAATATTTGAATTTCCCGCTTTATAGCAACGCGCGTGTTTACATAATATCTTTTCCGGAAATTACTGAGGGCTCAAGCGTAGAATATAAAATAAAGGTCAATCGTAATCAGCTCATCAATAAGAAAGATTTCATTGTTACTTACCCTCTGCAGGCAGGGGAACCGATTATTGCGGCAGATTTCTGTATTGATTTACCCAAAGAAAAAATCTTACACATAAAAACATTAAATGACAAGTATAATGATTTTGGCGCTGAGCTAAAACCTAAAATACAATCCCAGGAAGACCGCTTAATTTATAGTTGGCAGTTTAAGAATATCCCCGAGATTTTACCCGAATCAAATATGCCACAGAATGTAGAGATAAACCCCACAATAGTGGTCTCTACGTTTTCCTCTTGGCAGGAAGTCTATAATTGGTGGAGAAACTTAAGCCAGGATAAGATAAAGACAGATGCTGCCATAAAGGATAAAGTCCAGGAATTAACCAGCGAGCAAAATTCTGAAGAGGCCAGGATAAAGGCAATTTATAATTTTTGCGCGCAAAAAATCCGCTATGTGGCAGTAGAATATGGACAGGCAGGATACGAACCACATTTGGCCTGTGATATATTTAAGAACAAATACGGAGACTGCAAGGACCAGGCCATACTTTTAGTGACTATGTTAAAAGAAGCAGGTTTTGCGGCCTGGCCGGTTCTTATTCCGACAAAGGAATGTTATAATTTAAACGAAGATTTCCCATCCGTACTTTTTAATCATTGCATTGCCGCAGTATCAGTAAAAGATAAGCTTGTTTTTATCGACCCCACTGCCGAAACCTGCTCTTTTGGCGACCTGCCTGCAGATGATCAAGGCCGGCAAGTATTAATCTTTAAAGACGACGGATATAAGATACAAAATACTCCTCTGTATCCTGCCGAACACAACTTAATAAAACAACGCCTTTTGATAAAGATAAATCGCGATGAAACAATAGCCGCAGAAAAAAGTATTTTTAGTTACGGTATGTATGACCAGAGGCAGCGATTTTGGATGTTATATACGCCGCCTGAATTGATTCAGGAATCGCTAAAAGAAAAAATACAGGCTACCTCTATAGGCGCAATACTAGATAACTATAATATAAAGAACTTAGAGGATCTCAATGCACCGGTAGTATTAAATTATTCCTTTAAAGGCTCGGAGTATTTTACCGTTGCTGGCAGAACCAGGATAACGCCTCAATTGGCTAGCCTGTACACAGCTTTAGTGGCAAAGGGCCAGCGTAAATACCCAATAGACTTTTCCATCTTAGACATTAAGGAGACAATATGCGAAATCGAAATTCCCGGTAATCTTGTTATAAAGTATATGCCGCCCAGCATAACCGAAGAGAGCCCCTGGCTAAAATTTATAGTTGAATATAATCAAAAAAATAATAAGATATATTTTAGACAAAAAACAGAATTAAAGAAAAATACTGTTTCTCAAGAGGATTATCCTGATTTTAAGGTTTTCTTAGAGGGCCTGGCCAAGAAAATCAAACAGAGGATAATTCTAGAGAAAGGATAATCAGGATGTTCAAAAAGGGCTCTTTAGAACCAGAACGCAGGCGGTATATCAGGTTGGATTCGGTATTTCCTGTAGAGTTTCGCATTTTAAGTCTTGACGGTAAGCAATTTTTGTCAGATTGGCTGCAAGGTTTTACTAATAACATCAGTAAAGACGGTATCTGCCTTGCGGTGAATAATTTAAACCCCGAATTAGCCAAATTCATAAAAAGTAAACAGGCAAAATTGTCTTTAAATATAGAAATGCCTCTCGCAGCAAGTCCTGCCTCTGCATCTTGCAAGGCCGCCTGGGTTAAAGATATAGCTACCCAACCCAATAGATATCTTATAGGATTAACTTATGAGGAGATTATGCCCTCTGCCAATAATCGACTGATGCGGTATGCCATGGCAAAAAAATTGTTTGTCCCTGTGGTCTTGACTATAATTCTGATACTGGGCTTGGGCTTTGCAATTGGCAGCTACATCAATGTAAGATTAATTAAGGGCAATAAGGCGCTTGTCGAACAACTGGTTAAGATTCTCCAGGAGTCCAGCGCGGTCAAGCAGACAGTAAAACAGATAAATAAAGAAAGAGAGGATTTACAATTAAAGATGCAGGCTTTGCAATTACGCATAAGAACAGCTGAAGAAGAAAAGGCAGCATTGCAGGAGAAGATAAGGCTCGAAGAGAAAGCAAAATTAGAAGCGAAAGCAGAATTAGAAGAAAAGGTAAAATTAGAAGAGAGCGAAGCATCCAGAAAGATAAATGATTTCAATGCTATGATTGAGAAATTGATTCAGGAGAAAACGCTCTTGCAGGAACAGCTCATTGCCGTACAACATAAAGAGAATACTGTTAGCGAAGAACTCCTGCGCTTAGATAAAAAGAAAGCTACTTTAGAGAAAGCAAATTTAGATAAAATGTATCAATGGTTAAAAATACATCAGAATCCCCGCACTGGCCTGGTGATGAGCTTTGAAGGAGATAGCGAGATTGCTAATTGGGCATTTACTTATGATCAATCTTTGGTAGCTCAGGCCTATACTAACTTTTCCGATTTTGAACGGGCAAGAAAGATTCTGGACTTCTTTACTAAAAAAGCCAAGAGAACAGAAGGGTTATTTGTTAATGCCTACTATTTTAACGACGGAAACCCCGCAGAGTATGTTGTGCATAGCGGGCCGAATATCTGGTTAGGGATAGCCATACTGCAATATACCAAAAAAAGCCAAGATTTTAATTATCTTGAGGTAGCAGAAGGAATTGCCTCGAGCATAATCGATTTACAGAATCAGGATAAAGAGGGCGGTATCCGAGGTGGCCCAAATATAGGCTGGTATGCCACAGAGCATAATCTGGATGCCTATGCGTTTTTTAACATGCTTTATAAAATCACCCACAAAGAGAGGTATCTTTTAGGCCGAGATAAAGTATTAAATTGGTTAACCAAGCATACCTATGATAGAATTGATATCCCTGTTAAGCGTGGCAAGGGAGATTCGACTATTGCTACGGATACCTATGCCTGGTCCATTGCTGCAATCGGTCCAGAAAAATTAGAAGAATTGGGTATGAATCCCGATATGATTGTAGAATTCGCAGAAAAGAATTGCAGCGTAGAGGTTTCTTATGAAAGGCCCGAAGGTCAAACTGTAAAAATCAAGGGTTTTGATTTTGCACCTCAGAAACACGTGGCAAGAGGAGGGGTTGTCTCTTCAGAATGGACTGCCCAGATGACCCTGGCTTTTAAGGTCATGGCAGATTTTTATTATAAAAAAGGCATGACTGCTAAAGCCAGGTCGTATGCCTTAAAAGCTGATGAATATCTTCTCCAGTTAGGGAATATGATTATCTCCAGTCCCTCGCCCTCTGGCCAAGGTGAGAGTTGCCTTCCTTATGCTACACAGGATTTTGTAGATACAGGCCATGGTTGGATGACTCCTAAAGGTAAATCTACTGGTTCGGTAGCAGCGAGTGCTTATACCCTCTTTGCCTATTATAATTATAATCCATTCGAACTCAAATAATGAAGCGAAGGCTTAATTTAATCTATAAGAAATTACATTCTCGTTTTGGTCCGCAGTATTGGTGGCCTGGAGATACGCCTTTTGAGGTTATGATAGGCGCTATTCTTACCCAGAATACAAACTGGCTCAATGTTGAAAAGGCAATAGATAATCTGAAAAAATATAAGTTATTAGCGCCAGATAAGCTTTATAAACTATCTCATAGACGGTTAGCCTTATTGATAAGGCCAGCGGGTTATTATAATATTAAAGCAAAGAGGCTAAAAAGCTTCTTAAAATTTTTCATTAAGCATTATGATGGTAACGTCGAAAAGATGTCAGGCATAGTTACTTCCTCTTTACGTCAACAATTACTTTCCGTAAAAGGCATTGGCCCGGAGACAGCAGATTCTATATTACTCTATGCCTTAAATAGGCCGATATTTGTGGTGGATGCCTATACCAAAAGGATACTTTCAAGGCACCACTTTATAGGTGGGGATGCCGGTTACGATAAGACGCAAAATTTATTTATGAAAAATCTTAAATCAGGGGCCAAATTATTTAATGAATACCATGCGCTTTTGGTAGAATTAGGTAAAGAATTCTGTTTGAAAAATAAACCTAAGTGTGATATATGCCCCTTAAGATAAATCACAGATTACACAGATTAAAAAAACTGATTACACAGATTATTATTCTGGTTACTGGCTACTGGTTACTGGTTACTAATTGTTATGCTGCCCCCTGTTATGGAACAAAGATGCCCGAGAAGAAAGAATTCTTTATAGGATTCCAAAACCATACTATTTTTAAAAGGTACCTAGAGGATGAGTATGGTAAGGTAAGGAGTACACAAAATTTTCTCCTTGTGTCATATGGAGTCTATGATTGGCTGTCCATAGATTTAAAAGGTGGTGCGGGCAATATAAAACAGCATCCGCTGGGAAGTGATGAGATAGATTATCCGTCGCATTTTGCAGGAGGGTATGGTTTTCGCTTAAAACTTTACGGTGATAAAAAGATAAACCCCGTTAGAAATACCAAAGCTATAATAGGTGAAGGCAAAATTTCTAACGGGGTGAAAGCAGTTTTTGGATTTCAACATATAAGCGTTCATCCTAAGAGTCTGCACTTAGGAGATGTTAAGCATCAGGCGATTTTGGATGACTGGCAGGTCTCTTTATTGGCCTGCTATGATTTTAAAAAAATTACACCTTATTTAGGGACAAGATGGTCGAGGATAGATTACATCCACACAGTATCAGATAGTAGAAAGCGGGTAATGTCAGATTTAACTAAAAGCACTGGTTTTATCTTTGGCCTGGATTTACCTCTTACAAAAAAGGCCTGGCTTAATTTAGAAGGTCAATTATTTGACAGCGAAGCAGTTGCCTTTAGCATGAACTTTGGCTTTTAATTTCAAAATGCCTATATACGAATACGCTTGCCTTAATTGTAATTTAAAGTTTGATTATTTAGTCCGCAGCAGCAGTGATTCAATTGTTTGCCCGCGCTGCAACAGCAAGGATTTAAGGCGGCTGGTTTCCAATTTTGCCTTCAGTTCCAAAGAAAGCCAGGGCAATATTACGAGCTCATCTTCTGGCTGCGGTAGTTGCGCCAGCCACAATTGTTCAACTTGTTTTAGGTAACACATGGTAAATAAAAAACGCCTCATAAAGCTTACCCAAAAGTTAATTCGGATAAATTCAGAAAATCCGCCTGGCGATGAATTTAAGATCGCCGGCTTTGTGAAAAATTATCTTAATAAGTTAGGGTTAAAAACAAAGATTTACGAATTTAAAAAGAGACGTTCCAATGTGGTGGCACTCTTGGAAGGCAGGGACAAAAAACGCTCCCTATTAATCACACCGCATTTAGATACTGTGCCTGCGGGTGAAAGTTGGCATTTTAATCCTTTTTTAGGTAAGATACGCGCGGGGAGGATATACGGTTTGGGCGCCACTGACTGCAAAGGAAACCTGAGCTGTAGCTTAGAGGCAATAAATAGCATTGTTGAGGATGGTGTGGTTTTGAATTATAATTTAATTTTTGCCGCCACTGCCGATGAGGAGAGCGGTTCTGGCTTGGGCCTCGTCCCTTTATTAGAGAAAGGTATCTTGAATCCGGACGCAGCAGTAGTTTTAGATTCCGATGACTTTGATATTATCATTACTCAGAAAGGGCTTATTCATCTTAAGGTAAAGATACAGGGCAGGAAAGCGCACGGCGCTTATCCTTGGCAGGGTGTAAATGCCATAGATATCGCCATAGATATACTTAAAGAATTAAAAGCCCATAAATTCACCCCGCCCCGCGCGAGAGGAGCGGGGTTCATTTATCTAAAGAATAAGTATCTTAAACCACCCACGTTAAACATCGGGACGATAAAAGGCGGAGACAAAGTGAATGTAGTAGCAGATTGGTGTGAATTTGAATTGGACGTCAGGTTTCTGCCGGGCATGTCAGCAGGAGCTATTTTGAAATATATACGAGGCATTATTCAAAAACATACTAGGAAATTTTCACCGCTCAAAAGCGGGATCCCGCGAAATGCGGCAAAGATAGAGATACAAGGAATACAAAGGCCTTACTGGATAAATCAAGACCAGCCCTTGGTAAAATGTTTAACGGCGGTGGCAAAGAAATTAAAGATTCAACCGCGCATGAAAGGTTCTGAAGGCGCAACAACTATAACTTTCTTTCAAGAAAAAGATATACCTGCGATTGCTACAGGTTTCGGTGCCTCAGGTTGCGCCCATATAGCAGATGAATATGTCAAGATTAATAATTTATATAAAGGCGCAATGGTATTAGAAGAATTTATAAAAACATACCAGTTTGATGTTTGAAGGGAGCGATAATATATGGAAGGCGTGAAATTATCTAAGAGGCCCAGATTAAAAAATCCTTATCTTGTTTGTGCCTGGCCCGGTATGGGTGAAGTTGCTTTTAAGGCAGCAACATATCTAATCGAACAGCTAAAAGCTGAAGAGTTTGCAGAAATTCCCCCCGAAGATTTTTTCTATTCTACGGGAAGTATTGTTCAGGAAGGCATATTGAAAACGCCAGAATTTCCTTATAGCAAATTTTATTATTGGAAGAACAAAACCGGCGAGAATGATTTGATTATATTTATAAGCAATGCCCAGCCGGATTTAGCAAAGGCAGATGAATATTGCAAGAGGATTATTTACATTGCCAAAGGCTTTAAGGTGAAAACGATTATAAGTTTTGCAGCTATGCCCCAGGCCATAGACTATACACAACAGCCTAGGGTATGGTTTACTGCTACTTCAAAAGAAATCATCAATATTTTAACGAAATATAATTTCCAGCTTCTCTTAGAAGGCCAAATTAGCGGTATGAACGGTTTATTCTTAGGCATGGCTAAGAGGGAAGGATTTAACGGGTTTTGCCTTCTTGGCGAGATACCTCTTTACACTATCCAGATTGAAAACCCAAAGGCATCGTACGCGGTCTTGGATGCATTAGCCAGGCTCTTAAAAATACAAATAGATTTTAACAACCTTATAGGCCAAGCGCATGGTATGGAAGGTGAAATTAATAAGCTGTTGGATTATCTTAAATTAGGCGTTCCTCCAGGCCCGATTGGAGAAGAGGATATAGAAAGGATAAAAAAATCCTTAACCCAACTTACCAAACTGCCACTCTCCGTAAAAGAGAATATTGAGAGGCTCTTTATGCAAGCCAACGCCGATATTTCCAAGGCCAAGGAGCTAAAAGCCGAACTCGATAAATGGAGCGTATATAAAGAATACGAAGACCGTTTTTTAGATTTATTCAAAAAGAAGAAAGACAAAGATAATTGACACTTCGACTTCCTCCCTCGATTTTGCTCGGGACGACCCTCAAGCTTGTCGAAGGGCCGCTCGATGTCACAGGTAGACTGCAAGCGAACCATTGATGAATAATAACAACATAAACCCCGTTAGAAATAACAAAGCTATAACAGGTGAAGGCAAAATTTCTAACGGGGTAAAAGCCGTAATATTTGACTTGGGCAATGTCTTGATTGACTTTGACCATATGATAGCAGCAAAAAAAATATCCAGCTTTACTGACAAATCTCCGCAGGAGATATTTAATCTTTTCTTTGACTCCGAAGTCACCGCTCTTTTCGAAGAAGGTAAAATCGCTCCGCTTAATTTTTTTTCCGAGGTTAAAAAGATGCTAAATTTAAAACTAGATTATACTCAGTTTCTGCCTATTTGGAATGAGATATTCTTTTTGACCGAAAAGAATCAGGCGGTATATAATTTAGCTAAAATCTTAAGGGCCCACTACAAAATTGCGCTTCTCTCTAATATAAATATTTTACATTTTGATTATTTAAAGAAAAAGTTTTCTCTCTTCGATACCTTCCACCATATAATTACTTCTTTTGCATCCGGAATCAGAAAACCCGACCCTTTAATTTACGAAAAGACGCTGGATTTATTAAAGGCTACGCCCCAAAATACCTTTTATACCGACGATAGGGCAGAGTTTACTGAAAAGGCGAGCAGCCTGGGTATCCGCGGGTTT
>DCOU01000121.1:0-958 GCA_002322525.1 Candidatus Omnitrophica bacterium UBA1562
AACGATTCCAGTGGACAAAGAGGTAAACATAGATTACACAGATTAAGAAATAGATCACACAGATTTAAAATTTACGAATCCCGCTGGAAAGCGGGATTTTTTTATCACTGAGATAACTGAGAAAAGACTGAGGCACTGAATAGAACCTCAGCGCTTCAGTAACAGCGGTTGCAAATAATGTTATTCAGTGTCTCAGTGATACCGACGAGAAAAATGCTTGACTGTATAGGTTTTTTATCTTAATATGAGGCATATATAATAAAGGAGTGATAGAATGATAAATATAGGTATTGTGGGCGCAACAGGTTATGCGGGTGAAGAGTTAATAGATATCCTCTTAAGGCATCCGGATGCAAGAATTGTAAACCTTTCTGCCAAGATTGATAAACCGCAGAATATATCAGAGATATTCCCTAAGTTTAAAGGCAGAACCGCGCTTGTTTGTCAGCAGCCAGATATAAAAGAGATAATTAGTAAATGCGATTTAGTATTTTTGGCATTGCCCCATGTTGTATCAATGGAGATTGTGCCTGAGCTATTAAGTGCGGGCAAGAAGGTGATTGACCTGAGCGCTGATTACAGATTAAAGGATACTAAAATCTACGCGCAGTTTTATCAAACTAAACATAAAGATAAGATAAATCTTGCTAAGGCAATATATGGCTTGCCTGAACTCTATCGAGTGAAGATTAAAAATGCGCAGCTTATTGCCAACCCAGGCTGTTATCCGACAGCAGGTATATTAGCTTTAGCTCCGCTCGTGGCTTTGAATCTGGTTGATGCGGGCTCAATAATTATTGATGCCAAATCCGGAGTAACCGGCGCAGGTAAAAAAGTAGTGGAAAATTTTATTTTTGGAGAAATCAATGAGGATTTTAAGGCTTACAAGGTAAATATCCATCAGCATGCGCCTGAGATTAATCAGGAGTTGTCAAAATTAGCAGCTAAATTAATAAAT
>DCOU01000121.1:1044-4871 GCA_002322525.1 Candidatus Omnitrophica bacterium UBA1562
ATAAATGTAATCTTTGTACCGCACCTATTGCCTTTAAATAGAGGAATTTTAGAGACGATATACGTTAAAAAAACAAAAAACAAAAGTCAAAATTTAATCAGTTTGTATAAAAAGTTTTACAAGAAAGAGCCATTTGTAAGAATATTGGATGAAGGCGCATTTCCTCAAGTTAAAAATGTAGTGCACACAAATTTCTGCGATATAGGAATTAAAGATAGTGGCGATACTATAATTATCATTGCAGCAATAGATAATTTAACGAAAGGCGCATCTGGTCAGGCAGTGCAGAATATGAATATTATGTATAAAATTCCTGAATATACAGCGTTGATATGATGAGGATATATAAGAAAGCGATTCTACCCCTGGATTTTCAAGCCAATGGTATTGCCTCGGGTATTAAGAAATCGGGTAAGCTAGATTTAGCATTGCTTTATTCTGGCATTCCTGCAAAGGCTGCCTGCCAGTTCACCTCTAATAAAATTCAGGCTGCGCCTATCAGGATAAATAAAAAATATCTAAAGGAAAAGAGGGATTATCAGGCAATAATTGTTAATAGCGGTAATGCTAATTGTTTTACCGGTAATCGCGGCTTAAGGGATGCTGAAGAGACAACCCAGATATTATCTAAGGCCGTAGGTATTAAGAAAAATTCCGTATTAGTGGCTTCTACGGGTATTATCGGAAAACGATTGCCTTTACTTAAGATTAGAAATTCAATACCAAAATTAGTGATGGGATTATCCAGATACGGTATAGATAAAGCGAAAACAGCAATCCTGACTACTGATACATTCGCCAAGGAGATTACTGTAAAATTTAATATTGGCAGTCAGATAATCACGGTTTGCGGTATTGCCAAAGGCGCAGGTATGATTGCGCCGAATATGGCGACGATGCTTTGTTTTATTTTGACTGATGCCCGGATTACGCAGAGGGCCTTAAGTAAGGCCTTAGGAAGTTGCGTTAATAATTCTTTTAACTGCATAACTGTCGATGGTTGTCAGAGCACAAATGACACGATAATATCATTGGCAAACGGAGCAAGTAGAAATAATTTAATTGATACAGATAATAAGCATTTTAATTTATTTCTTAAGGCATTAAATATAGTGTGTCTTGAATTGGCAAAACTGATTATCAAGGATGCTGAAGGCGCAACCAAATTTATTCAGATTAGAGTAGAGAAGGCAAAGAATTTCACGCAAGCGAGACACGTTGCTTTAAATATTGCCAATTCCAATCTTTTTAAAACTGCTATGTATGGGGAAAACCCTAATTTTGGAAGAATTATTGCTGCTATAGGCGCAAGCAGAGTAGATGTAGGAGAGAAAGACATCAAGATGAAAGCCAGCCCTTTGAATAAAAAAGAAATAAAAGTAGCTGTCTCTATTAAACAGGGTGATGCTTGCGCAACGGTTTATACTTCGGATTTGACGCCGGAATATATTAAGATAAACGCGGAGTATAACTAAGTTCTACCCCGCCTCACAAGATGTGTTAAAATTCTCTTCGATAATTTTGACACGTTCGGCGGGGTTAATTCGCGCAAATAACTTACGTCGAAGCAGATTAAAATATCTGCTCCATAAGTTATGCGCTCATTAAATGGAAGAGGCGATTAAAAAAGCAGAGGTTTTGATTGAAGCGTTACCTTATATTAAGAGGTTTCATAAGAAAATAATCGTAATAAAATATGGCGGGAGCATATTGGCAGAAGAGAAGATTAGAAAGAGCGTTTTAGAAGACATTGTTTTCTTAAGTTTTATGGGGCTAAGGCCGGTGCTCGTCCACGGCGGAGGCCCTAATATAAGCGGACGTATACGGGCCGAAGGGAAAAAGACGGAATTTGTAGATGGTATGCGCGTAACTGATGAAGAGACCCTTGTTGTGGTCGAAGAAGAACTGGAAAAACTAAACAACCTTATTGTCAATGAGATATCCGAATTAGGCGCAAATGTTCTTGGTTTAAACGGTGAAAAGAAGAAAATAATTCAGGTTGAGAAAAAGGAGACCAGGATAGATTTAGGCTTGGTAGGCCATATTACTCAGATAAACACGGAGCCGATCCTGGAGGAGTTAAAAGTTGATAAGGTGGTAGTGATTTTACCGATGGGCAAAGGTCAGGATAAAAAAGCCTACAATGTAAATGCCGATGAGGCAGCTTCAAGTATTTCTTCTGCGCTGAAGGCAGAAAAATTAGTTTTACTTACTAATGTAAAAGGTATTATGCGTAATTCCGAAGACCCCGCTTCTTTTATATCAACCTTGACTACGCAGGAAGCAGAAGGGCTGATTGAGAGTAACGTTATCCAACAGGGTATGATTCCTAAAGTAAAGGCCTGCATCGATGCATTAGAAAATGGCGTAAAAAAGACGCATATTATTGATGCCCGTACCCCGCACGGATTACTTTTAGAGATATTTACGGATACAGGCATAGGAACAGAGATAGTTCGTTAGGCTCGTTAAGTTCGTTTTGCTCGTTAATTTCGTTAACGGGCATAACGGACATAACTGGCATAACGGGCATAACGAAACATGAAACTCCAAGATGTATTTAATGCTTATAATAATTATATAATGCCGACCTATACCAAATTTCCTTTAATTTTTGTGAAAGGAAAAGGCAGCCGGCTCTGGGATATCCATGGAAAGGCGTATCTGGATTTTTTTCCGGGTTGGGGCGTGGGTAATCTCGGCCATTGTCATCTCAAGGTTATGTCAGCGGTCAGGGATGAGATTTCTAAATTGATATTTATCCCGAACAATTATTATCATATCCCTCAGGCAAAATTAGCCAAGGAGATAGTTTTCTGGACATACCCGGCTAAGGTTTTTTTCTGTAACTCCGGCGCCGAGGCAAATGAAGCAGCAATAAAGTTTAGCCGAAAGTTTGGCACAGGCGACAGATACGAAATCATCACTTTTGAAAATTCATTTCATGGAAGGACCTTAGGCGCACTTGCTGCCACCGGCCAGAAAAAATATCAGGATGGATTTTCGCCTTTACCCGAGGGGTTTAAGCTCGTTAAATTTAATAATATAGAGGAGGTCAAAAAGGCTATTAACCTTGAGAAGACCGTGGCCATAATGCTGGAGTTGATTCAAGGTGAAGGTGGAATTAATGTGGCAGAGAGAGATTTTGTTTTAGAACTAAGAAAGATATGTAATGAGAAGAATTTACTTTTGATTATAGACGAGGTGCAAACCGGTATAGGCAGGACAGGTAAATTATTTTGTTATCAACACTATGGCATAACCCCGGATATTATGACACTGGCAAAGGCATTAGGAGGGGGTTTGCCTATTGGCGTTATGGTAGTAAAGAAGGAGATTGCCGATACTTTAGGCCCTGGTATGCACGCTTCTACTTTTGGAGGCGGGCCTGTGATATGTAAGGCGGCCTTGGCAGTTTTGAGGGCAATACAGAAAGAAAAGTTACTTCCTAATGCGCAAAAGATGGGTGAATATTTATTTTTAAAACTAGAAGAACTAAAAAATAAATACCCTATTATAAAAGAAGTAAGAGGTATGGGTTTGATGGTAGGTATAGAATTAAATATGGAAGGAAAGATTATAGTGGAAAAATGCCAAGAATTAGGACTTTTGATTAACTGCACGCAGGATAAGGTCTTGAGATTGATGCCGGCATTGAACATCACTAAGAAAGAGATTGATAAGGCAATAAGTATCTTGGACAGTGTATTTAGCTTTCAGTTATCAGCTGTCAGTCGTCAGCTGAAAGCTGAGAGGTCTCTGAAAAATTACTAAAAACTACACCAGCGACCTCTGATTACACAGATTACCAGAGATTACACAGATTT
>DCOU01000134.1 GCA_002322525.1 Candidatus Omnitrophica bacterium UBA1562
TCATAATTTTAACAAACTACTGTTAAGGAGAGATTCCAGAATTATTATCCCTATTTCGTCATCTCTCCTTAAGGTGTTACCAAGGCCAATTACCGCTATTTTTTTAGACACTTCGACTTCGCTTGAGCGTCAACACTTTCTCCTTGGCCTCCCTGACGCGCTCAAGACTAAACATGTCTTGTTGATGCCGCCGAATTCAGAAAGCGATATAGATATTTTTTTAAATCTCTTGGAAGAAAACTTTTCTTCTTTATCGAGGTATTGTAATATATTTTCTATGAGATGTGTTTCGGGCATGGGGTAATTACAAAACGGCGGGTCAACCCCGTTAAAATGTTGAACCTATCATACTATAATTTCTCACAGCGTCAAGAAAAAAGGGATGGCTAACGGGATGGCTTAAAGAGGTTTCGTTAATCTATCCCTTACCAAATCACTGACTAATTTACCATCTGCCCTGCCGGCAATTTTAGCAGTTACCTCCCTCATCACCTTGCCCATATCTTTGATACCAGATGCACCGGTAGATAAAATAGTTTCTTCAATTATCTTCTTAATCTCATCGCTACTGAGCTCTGCAGGTAAATAGGACTTTAAAATCTCTAATTCTTTGCTTTCTTTATCTGCTAAATCCTGGCGGTTGCCTTTTTGAAATTGTTCAATAGAATCCTGGCGTTCCTTTATCTGTCTTCTGATCACAGTAATGACATCAAAGTCAAGAAGGCTCTTTTTTTTCTTTTCAATTGCTGCATTCATTAGGCTAGCGCGCAAAAAACTTAATACCGAGCTTTTTAATGTATCCTTATTTTTCATCGCCTCTTTATAGTCATTAAATATTTTTTCTTCTAACATCGTGGCCTCCTTTAAAAAATGGTCATCTCCCTAAAATGTCCAAGCCGCTTTTTTAAACCGCGCATAGTAAGTCTTGCGGTTTTATTTAGCCCAAAATCCTCTACATTAAAAGATGCGGCAACGCTGCCTATAGCAATTGCCTTTCTAAGAGTCTCCGCATTTATCTTCTTTGCCCTGGTTAAATAACCCATAAACCCGCCGGCAAAGGTATCGCCTGCGCCAGTTGGGTCGATTACTTTATCCGTCGGATAGGCAGGAATAGAAAAGATAAATTTATCACTAAAGAACAGGACCCCGTGTTCGCCTTTTTTAATCAGAATCATTCTCGGCCCATAAGAATATAGACACTTGGCGGCTTTGATTAAATTAGACTCACCAGATAAGCTCCTCGCTTCCTGGTCATTAGCCACATAAATATTCACTTTCTTTAATAAACGCAAAAGAGCGCGGCGTTTATGGTGTATCCAATAATTCATGCTGTCTAAACCCACAAGTTTAGGTGAATGCATATGTTCTAAAAGATGCCTTTGTATATCTGGGTCAACATTAGCCAAAAATATATATTTTATCTTCCTCTGTTCCTCAGAAACAACTGGCCTGAAGGTTGATAATACGCCTAACTCTGTGTTAAGTGTAAGAGCAGTATTTAAATCTCCCCTATATTCGCCTTCCCATTTAAAGGACCTGCCTTTTCCTTTAATGAGGGATGTCAGGATTATGCCTTTCTTACGTAAGAAATCGATGTATTTGGAAGGGAAGTCCTCTCCGATTATGGCTACCAAGTTCACATTGCTAAACAGACGCGCAGACATGGCAAAATGTGCGGCTGAGCCCCCTAACATATGTTTTCTTATGCCAAAAGGCGTCCTAACGGTATCCAGAGCTACGGTGCCTAAAACAATTATGCTCATTAGTCGAAAATATCCTATATTATTAACTTGATTTTACTTATTCGCATGATAGCGTAACCCAGAATGATGCCAATCAATGCGCCAGCTATGACATCAGAAGGAAAATGAACACCCAGATAAATTCTTGAGAAAGCAACTCCAATTGCTGCTATATATAAATAATATAACTTTTTAGAATAGGCAGATAATAATGCTGCTGCCATAAATACGCTTGTGGCGTATCCGGAAGGAAAAGAAAAGCTTGTGTCTCTTATCAATAAATTAACATTAGGTAACACAAGAAAAGGCCGCGGCCTTGCTATCCATACCTTTAAAATAAAAACAACGGTGTATGAAACAATGAGGCCAATGAACAAAAGAATCCCCAATGTTCTCGCTTCTTTTTTCCTTAGAAAAAGCAATATTATAGCTACAACTAATAAAACTTTCCAGTTTCCAAATTCATTTAACAAAGGCATAACAACGTTAAAAAAATGATTGCTGCAACCCTTATTTATTAAATAGAAGAGGCAATTATCTATAGAACTTAACAATAAAACCTCCTTTTCGTCCCTCTTGTTTAGGGATACTTATTTAAAAATTCTTTTAGGTCATTAGGCAAGCCTGCCGTTAACTCAAGCAACTTACCGGTCTTAGGGTGAGCAAACTCTAACCTCTTTGCATGAAGACAGAGCCTCTTTGCCTTAAGTTTAAAATCCCTGCGAAAGGCGTATTTGGTTTCACCCACCACAGGATGCCCTATCTCTTTGAAGTGTATTCTTATCTGGTTTGTGCGTCCAGTCAAAGGCATAACTTCCACCAGAGTAAAATCTTTTCTTCTTTGAATAACCCTATATTTAGTTATTGCGCTTAAACCCTCTATATTTTTTTTAATCTCGCCTTGATTTTTAAATAAGGCCCCTTGCACAAAGGCAATATATGTTTTCTTAATTTTCTTATGCAAAAAGTGCTCCATCATCTTCTTCTGGATGGACTTGCCTTTGGCATAAAGAATTAGCCCGGAGGTCTCTCTATCCAAACGGTGGCAAGGGTGAAGCCGATATGATAATCCTCTCTGCTTTGAATCTTCATTCAGAATACTGGTTAAAGTGCGTTCTTCCTTTTTAGGCGTAGGTATGGTTAATAACCCAGAGGGTTTGTTGACCGCTAATAACCAATTATCTTCATAAATGATGGGTATATTCACGCTAGGCTATCTGGAGCATTCGGTCTATGGCCTTTTTGGCGCGGGTGCGAATTTCATCAGAAACCCTTACTTCTTCCTTAAGTTCCTCCAATGCCCAAAGGATTTTTTCCTGGGTAGTGCGTTTCATATTTGGGCATACTGTCCGTTCCGAAGCAGGATAAAATTCTTTGGCAGGGTTATCTATTTTGAGCCGGTGAATAAGGCCGACCTCTGTGCCTATTATCATCTCCTTTGCGTCTGTTTCTTTTGCGAATTTACACATCTTGCTTGTAGAAAGCACGGCATCCGCCATAGCTACGACTGCGGGGAGGCACTCTGGATGCACCATAACTTTTGCAAAGGGGTGGAATTTCTTTTCTCGTTTAATATCTTCAGGCAATATCTTGACATGGGTAGGGCAAAATCCGTTCCAGGAGATAATTTTTCTTCTGGTTTGTTTTGCAACATAATCTGCCAGATATTTATCCGGTACAAAGATAATCTCTTCTCTATCTTCTAACGCATTGACCACTGCCACTGCGTTAGTTGAGGTACAGCATATATCTAATTCTGCTTTTACCTCGGCGGAAGTATTCACATAACCTACAACCACTGCCTTGGGATGCTCTTTCTTTAATTTCTTTAGCTGGTCTGCGGTAATCATATTTGCCATCGGACAACCCGCGAATAAATCCGGCATAATCACTAACTTTTGCGGGCATAGAATTGATGCGGTTTCTGCCATAAAATGCACACCGCAGAAAACAAGCACCGACGCCTCGGTTTTGGCTGCCATGCGGCTTAACTCTAAAGAATCGCCGTGAAAGTCAGCCACATCCTGAACTTCAGGGAGTTGATAGTTGTGCGCTAAAATTATGGCATTGCGCTTTTTCTTCAGTTCGCTAATCTTTTTTTCCAGACCATCTGTATATTCTTTTTTTACCATCTAGAGGACTTTGTCAATAATGCCGCCGCCCAAAACTACATCTTTATCATAAAATACCGCGGATTGCCCCGGCGTTACGGCAAACTGTGGCTTCTTAAATTTAACTTTTATCTTGTGCTTTAAAAATATAATTCTCGCAGGTGCCTCGGGGTGATTATACCTTATCCTCACCCGAAGGGCAACCTTCTTTTTTATAGGTGCGAGAGTAAAATGTACATCTCTAAGCAGAAATTCATCCGCATAAACATCCTCTTTTTTACCCACTGTTATGCAGTTATTTTTAGGGTTTATCTCTATCACATATATAGGATAACCTCTGGCAATACCCAAACCCTCACGCTGGCCAATGGTATAAAAGGCAATACCTTTATGTTGGCCTAATATATTATTTTTTTTATCTATGATTGGGCCGGGCTTTATATCTGTTTTTCCGCCGAAGGCGGATCCTCCTGTGGCGGAAATCTTTGCCTTTAAAAATCTGCGGTAATCCGCATCCGGCAAGAAACATATCTCCTGGCTGGCTAATTTGTCCGCCACCGGCAGCGCAAATTCCCTGGCTATCTTTCTAACTTGGTCTTTTGTATAATTGCCCAGAGGAAAAAGTATTGCCTTAAGCTGTTTCTGCCCCAGTCGGTATAAAAAATAGGATTGGTCTTTATATAAATCCTTGGCTTTCTTAAGTAGATAAGCTTCTTTGGTTTTTTGAATGCGGGCATAATGACCAGTAGCCAGAAACCCTGCACCTAAAGAAATGGCTTTTTTTAATAATGCATCAAATTTTATATACTGGTTGCATCTTACGCAGGGATTAGGAGTTCTTCCTTTAAGATATTCCCGGCAGAAATCTTTGATTATTTTCTCTTCTAAAACCCGGCTAAAATTTAAAACATAATGTTTAATTCCTAATTTATGCGCCACTCTCCTGGCGTCTTCTATCCCTTGGAGACCGCAACAAGTAGGCCTTTTGGTAGTGGAGTCCGGCAAATTAAAACACATAGTTATCCCAATCACCTCACAACCCTGGTGTTTTAACAATGCTGCTGCAACCGATGAATCCACTCCTCCGCTCATCGCTACAACTACGCGCCCTACCATAACCACCTCGTCACTTATTAAGTCAAAGATTTAATCACTGCATAAGTCCTATCCAGGGCATCCTGAAGTTCATTTCTTTTTATGCAAAGAGGAAGAAAAAGATAAATTATATTTCCCAACGGCCTTAAGATAAGGTTTTTTTTAAGCCCTCTTTTGTATACTTCTAAACCAATCCTTTCTTCAAAAGCAAATCTCTTTTTTGTTAATTTATCCTTGACTAATTCTATCGCGCCGATCAGCCCTATATATCTTACATCTCCCACCAAAGGTAAATCTCTAAATTTTTCCATACCGCAGTGGAATAAAGGTATTATTTTCTTTATTTCATTTAATGTTTTTTCTTCTTTAAAGACTTCTAAACTTGCCAAGGCAGCAGAACAACTAAGGGGATTTGCCGTATAAGTATGGCCGTGGTAAAAAGTCTTCTTTTCTTTATAATCCGCATAAAATGCTTTATAAATCTTGTCTGTAGTTAATGTTGCAGCCAAAGGTAAATATCCCGCAGTCAGGCCTTTGGAAAGACAAAGAAAATCCGGCGCGACATTATTTACATATTCGCAGGCAAACATCTTTGCTGTCCGGCCGAAACCAGTGGCTACCTCATCAAGGATAAGATGTACATTAAATTTTTTGGCTAAGTTTGCTGCCTTTAATAGATACTCTTTGGGATAAACAATCATACCTCCTGCTGCCATAACCATCGGTTCAAGGATTATTGCGGAAATGGTTTCTGATTTTTGTTCCAATAGATTTTCCAATGAAGCTATGCAATCAATATCGCAGGGAGTCTCATCTTTATCCCGGCCTTGCGCGCAAGAGCGGGATTTATCCATAGGGCAGCGATAACAATAAGGCGAAGGCACTCTAAACGAAGGGAAAAATAACGGTGAAAATACCTGATTAAATAGGCCCACCCCGCTTACGCTCATAGTTCCGATAGTATCACCGTGATACCCGTAATCTAACGTAACAAATTTCGTCTTTTTTATCTCTCCAATATTGCGCCAGTATTGAAAGGACATCTTAAGCGCTACCTCTACAGAAGTTGAACCATTATCCGAGAAAAATACTTTAGTTAATTTTCCCGGAGAAATAGAAATAAGTTTCCGGGCGAGAAGAATAGCCGGTGTGTGCGTAAAACCAGCAAACAAAACATGTTCCAAAGAATCCAACTGTTTTTTTATGGCGGCTTTTATTTGGGGGTGATTGTGACCATGGACATTACACCACCAGCTGGAGATAGTATCATAATAGAAATTACCCTGGCTATCATAGAGTTTAATGCCCTTTGCCCTCTTTATTAAAATGGGAGGAAACCTGCCGCAATCCTTCATTTGTGTGTAAGGATGCCAGATGAATTCTAAATCATTCTTAAGCCACTTATCCATCGGTTAATTCCTTCGTTATCTGCTCGCCTATGGGGATAAAACTTTTGTATAATTTAACGTGTGTCTCTATCCAAGGCAGGACACCGAAAATCCTCTGGTTAGTTAATGCTTTTATAATAAGGGGATTGTCTTCGATAATTCTGCTGTTCTCTTTTTTAAGATTATTAAATATTATGCCTAAAATCTTTATTTTTCTTTTCTCCAATGCCTCGATGGTTAATAGCGTATGATTAATTGCGCCTAATTTATTTTGTGCTACCACCAATACAGCCAAATCAAGGTCCCTGACTATATCTATCACTAAGCGCTTTTTATTGAAAGGGACTAAAACTCCTCCTACGCCTTCAGCGATTATAAAATCGAAACGCCGGGATAATAATTTAAAACTTTTTATAATTTTATTTGGATTGATTATTTTATTTTCGATAAGGCTTGCCAAATGCGGAGAACTCGGCACTCTAAATGTGTAAGGCGAAACAGACCCCGCATAATCCTTTAAATCATTTTTATCACGCCCCATAATTTTAAGATGTAATTTGATATCCGACGCCAGGCTATCCCGGCAGCCAGTCTGTATCCACTTTTGAGTTATGACATTATATCCCTTATCCGACAAATACCTCCCCAAAAGGCCGGTAATTATTGTTTTGCCCACTCCTGTATCTGTACCAGTGACAAATATCCCTTTCATTCTACCAATCCTTGGCAAAAGAAAATCTGATAAGTTACCTTAATCTGTTGAAATTTATTTAAATATGCTTCTTCTAATTTTTTTAGATATCGCCAGCCCAAAGAAATCTTACTGCCCAAACCATTTCCTCTTATCCCGGTATATTTTATTTTGTTTAGTAGCCTTAAAAGGCTGGCAAATGACTCCTCGTATCTTAGCTCTCTTATCTTGAATTCTTTAAAATTATTGCTGAGGATTTTCTTTATTTTATCTTTATTCATAAAGTTATTTGCTGCAATAGGCATATTTTGCAAGAGGGATTCTAAAGATGCATTTAACTCCCGAAAAGTCAATGGGCCAAATATGGAAAATAAAATTAAACCGTCTTTTTTAAGTAAGCTTTTGTATTTTTGTAAAGCCGCTTCTAAATTTTCAAACCACTGAAAGCAGGCATTAGAAGTAACTAAGTCGAAATCTTCATCTGGAAAATTCACAGATTCTCCATCGGCTACAATAAATTCAATATCTTTATCTTTTAATTTTTCCCGGGCAACTTCGACCATTTTACCAGATATATCTAAGGCTGTAATTCTTGCTTTTTTAAATTTCTCTCTAAGAAGAAAGGTATAATTTCCTGTGCCGCAACCTATTTCTAAGACTTTGCTAAAGCTATAATCTTCTATTCCTCCTAGGATTTCTAAGGCAGCCTTTTTTTGCACATCGGCATACCTATCGTAAAGATAAGCGCATCTTGAAAAATTCCTGGCTATAATTTTCTTATTCATTTTACACCTCAACATATA
>DCOU01000098.1:0-373 GCA_002322525.1 Candidatus Omnitrophica bacterium UBA1562
AATAAGTAGAAGGTGCGGGGTGAAGATAGATATAAATAAGATACCCCTCGAAGGATTAACCTTAGAGGAACAAGTTAATCCTTCGGTTTTAGATTTAGAGACCGATATCGTTAAATTCTCAGGGCCTATAAAGATAAAGGCAGAGGTTTCTAAGATTACCAACGCGATTACCGTGAGCTTAAGTTTGAATGGTTTGATACACTTAAACTGCAGCCGTTGCCTCAAGGAATTTGAAGTTGGCCTTAAAAAAGACTTAAGACTAAACTATCAAGTTAATAGAACAGAGCCGATAATTGATTTAGATCAGGATATAAGAGAGGAGATAATTTTAGATTATCCCATAAAGCCTCTGTGTAATCCTGATTGCAGAGGC
>DCOU01000098.1:507-4029 GCA_002322525.1 Candidatus Omnitrophica bacterium UBA1562
TGTGCCATTACCTAAAAAACGACATTCTAAGGCGCGCGGAAGAAGGCGTCGAACACATTGGAAATTAAACCCCGCTGGTCTTATACCCTGTCCGCAATGCAAACAGCCAAAATTGCCTCATCGCATTTGCGCTGTTTGCGGGTATTACAATGGCAGGCAGGTTATGGAGATTAAGGTAAAAGAGAAGAAAAAGAAAAAGACTTAGCGAAGTTCGTTTTGCTCGTTTAGTTCGTTTAGCCCGTTTAGCTCGTTAGACGGGCAAACGGGCAAACGGGCAAACGGGCATAACGGATAAATGAAGATAATAGTTGATGCAATGGGTGGCGATTATGCGCCCCGTGTAGTAATTGAGGGTGCAATAGCCGCTGCGAAAGTTTACAACATACAGATAGGCCTGGTAGGCGATGAGGAGAAAATAAACTTCTTACTCGGAAAGTTTGGATACAAAGGCGATGGTATTTCTGTGTATCGAGCTAGTGAGGTAATCGGAATGTCCGAACCTGCCGCAACCAGCGTCAGAAAAAAGAGAAATTCATCTATCGTGGTAGGATTAAATTTAGTCAAGGAAGGCCTTGGCGATGCTTTTTTCAGCGCAGGTAACACAGGAGCAGTAGTTTGCGCAGCGACCTTGGGATTGGGACTTTTACCCGGAATTGAACGGCCGGGCATAGCAATAATCACGCCTACATTAAAAGGCATATCCATAATTATTGATGTGGGTGCCAATATCGGAGCTAAACCCCTGCACTTATTACAGTATGGTATTATGGCAGACGCATACTTTCACTACATATTAAACCAGCCCAATCCTAAAATAGGCCTTTTAAATATCGGAGAAGAGGAGAGTAAGGGGACAGAGGTTATCAAAGAGACGCGCGAGCTATTTGAAAAGAGTAACCTTAATTTTATCGGTAATATAGAAGGCAAAGACTTATTTTCCGGGAAAAGCGATATTATTATCTGCGATGGCTTTGTGGGCAATGTTGCATTAAAGGTCACGGAATCTGTGGTAGAGACTATGCAGGTCTTTTTAAAGAAACATCTATTAAGTAATCCTTTAGGAAAATTAGGGGTACTTTTTTTAAAACCCGGCCTTTTGCATTTTAAAAAAGAACTGGATTATTCTGAATACGGTGGTGCACCTTTATTAGGGGTAAATGGCGTAGTGATTATCGGCCATGGCCGTTCCAATGCCAATGCCATAAAGAATGCCATTCGGGTTTCCAAGGAAGAAGTAGAGCGTAAGTTTACCGAGAAAATCTTAGAGGCAATAAAAGGGAAAGTGATATAAAGCGTTGCCAGTAGGGACTGTCCCCGACAGATTTTAGGGCCAGTCCCCTTCGGGGACAGACCCTTCTATGCCAAGGGGACTGTCCCACGACAAGATAAGCGAAATTTGGGAGATGTGCGAGAAATGAAAAGAGTAGGCATAATCGGAGTAGGAGAATATTTACCGAAGAAGATCTTAACTAACGCCGACTTGAAGAAAATGGTAGATACTTCTGACGAATGGATTACTACGCGTACAGGAATAAAAGAAAGGCGCATTGTTTCCAGCCATGAAGCAGCCTCTGACTTAGCTATAAATGCTGTCAAAGAGGCATTAAAAGATGCAGGGATAAAGCCTCAAGATTTAGATTTAATTATTGTAGCCACAATTACTCCTGATATGCAATTTCCTTCTACTGCTTGCCTTGTGCAGGCTGCTTTTGGAGCAAAGAACGCTGTATGTTTTGATATTTCTGCTGCCTGTGCAGGATTTGTTTACGCCATAATTGTTGCCCAGCAGTTCATTGCCCGGGGCACCTATAAGAATGCCTTGGTAGTAGGCACGGAAGTTCTGTCTTCGATAACTGATTGGCAGGATAGGAGTACCTGTGTTTTGTTCGGAGACGGTGCAGGCGCTGCGGTTCTATCTGAAGTGAAATCCGGCGGGATACTTTCAACTTATTTAGGCAGCGATGGCTCAATGGCTGATTTATTGATGCTTCCTGCAGGCGGCTCAAGAAATCCCGCTACACATAAGACCATAGATAAACGGCTTCATTATATAAAGATGGAGGGCAATGAGATGTTTAAGTCTGCGGTGAAGATTATGACTGACGCAGCGCAAATTGCAATAAAACAGGCAGGTTTAGAATGTAAGGATGTAGATTTGATCGTTCCTCATCAGGCAAATGTAAGAATCTTGATGGCTATGGCAAAGAAGTTAGGTTTACCTGTAAGTAAAATATACTTGAATATAGAAAAATACGGGAATATGTCTTCAGCCTCCACTGCTACAGCGCTTTGTGAGGCGGTTAGAGCAGGTAGAATCAAAAAAGGCGATATCATTCTTTTGGATGCTTTTGGCGCAGGCTTGGTTTGGGGTGCTTGCCTCATCAAATGGTAGATACGCACTGCCAGCAGGGACTCTCCCCGAAGGGGACTGTCCCTAAGGCGAGCGAGATGTGCGTTGATTGGTAGATGTGTCAAAGAACTGTCGCAGGGGACTGACCCACGACAAGATGAGTGTTGATTGGTAGATATGCGAAAGAACCGTCGTAGGGGACTGTCCCTACTTAGCGAGAAACGTCTTGATTGCTAGATGAGCCAAAAAGTTGCCTATCTTTTCGCCGGACAGGGTGCGCAGTATGTAGGTATGGGAAAGGATTTATACGCGGCGTTCCTCGAGAGCAAAACGGTCTTTGACAAGGCAGATAAAGTTTTGGGTTTTTCTCTTTCCAAACTTTGTTTTGGGGGGCCGCAGGCAGAATTGACACAAACCCAGAATTGCCAGCCAGCGATATTAGTCACCAGTATTGCTGCCTGGGAGGCATTTAAGTCGGTTCGGAGTTCGGAGTTCGGAGTCGGGAGTTATGCAGCTGGCTTAAGCCTGGGTGAATATTCTGCGCTGGTAGCTGCCGGTGCCATAAACTTAGAAGATGCGGTTTATCTGGCGAGAAAACGTGGCGAATTTATGGAAGAGGAGGCCTTAAAATCTCCTGGCAAGATGGCTTCCGTCTTAGGATTGGATTTAACAATAATAAAGAATATTTGCCGGGAAACTAAGGCCGAGATTGCCAATATTAATTGTCCTGGCCAGATAGTGGTTTCAGGAGGCATAAAAGAGATTGAAAAGGCAGCTAAATTAGCCGAAGAGCAGGGTGCTAAAAGAGTAATTTTATTGGAGGTAAGCGGAGCTTTTCATTCTTCATTTATGCAGGGAGCGGCTTTAAAATTAGCCGGGGAATTGGAGAAAATAAAGATAGATACGGCCCAGATTCCCTTAGTAAGTAATGTAACAGCAAAGCCTGTTACGAAGCCGGAAGAAATCAAGGCCAATTTGATTAAACAAATTACTGCGAGTGTTCTTTGGGAAGATTCGATGAAATTCATTTTATCAAAAAATGTAACTCATTTTTTTGAATTTGGTCCGGGCAAGGTCTTAAAAGGCCTTATGCGCCGTATTGATGAAACAGCACAAGTAACAAATATTGAGAAGAAGGAAGATATTTTAAATAGGGCGTCACAAAAGTGCCG
>DCOU01000141.1:0-570 GCA_002322525.1 Candidatus Omnitrophica bacterium UBA1562
CTAAGATTGTGTTCATTTAATTATACCTTTTTGCCGGAATACTGCCTGTAAACAATCGAATATGCCAACCATACCGACTAGCTTACCTGATTTATCTATAACAGGGAATTCTTCCTTGAGATGTAATCTCATAAGTTTATATGCTTCTTCTATTGAAACATCTTCTGGAATAGAGATAAATTCCCTTTCCATAACATCTTCGACGAGAACTAAATTTCCTATATCATCTGTGATATCTATCTTAAAAATGTCTATTTCCTCCTCATCTAAAAAAGGCACTAATTTTAATACGTCAGGATGGTTAGAGCTAAAAGCATCTATCAGATTACAGAAGGAAACAATGCCAATAAGGTGATTATCCCCTTCAACAACAGGAACCAAAGGAAATATATGAAACTTATCAAATGCCCTTAACAGCTGCTTTAAAGTTGTGGAGCGAATCACGGAGATCACCTGTTTTGACATTATGTCTTTTACCTGTATCATTTAAATTTGACCTCCTCTAAAATCCTGTCTGTAAAATTGTCCATTTATATCCTATTGGAAGTCCTACTTCTATCTCTTAGAATG
>DCOU01000141.1:752-3267 GCA_002322525.1 Candidatus Omnitrophica bacterium UBA1562
ATTTTTTTATGCCTAATTAAATATTCAAATTTAGAAATGAACTCATTGCCATCGGCTTCCTGGCTTGAGAAAAATAAAGCTGCATTTCTAAACTTGTCAAACACAGAAAGCCTGTTAAGTAAGAGCGCATTATTACATAAAGCGCTCTCATGGGTAGTCAACGAGAATGATTCGCTTAAAGACGGGCTTATATAGATATGGCCGAGATAATACAGTTGGAATAATCTTTCTTTTTCTAAATATCTTATATAAAGGAGTTGCCGCGGATATTTCTTTAAGGCCATCATCAATTTCCTGTAGAGGCTTTTTTCCAATGACTTACCGATTATAAAAATCTTAAGATTTTTATGCCTGTTCAACAGCTTAGGGATATGATTAAGCATAACCTCAGCGCCCTTTATCTTCTCAAGACGGCCTACATAGATTGCAACGATATCGCCCTCTTTAATTCCATACTTAACTCTAATGTCACGGATTATCTTGCTTGAGGAGGGAAAGGTCTCTATTGTATTTTCAATCATAGTAAGCTTTTCAGAAAAATTAGGAAAATACCTACAGAAATTATCATATTCATATCTTGAAGGGCAGATAACCTTATCTGCAATATCAATCATCTTTTCTTGATTCAGAAGAAAGCGATTTAGCGTTCTAAATCCTGAATCCCGCTCCCGGCGCAGTATACTGTGGAAGTGATAAACTATCTTTGGCCTGGGGCATTTATGATTTTTAACCTTGCACAACTGTTGTGTCCAATTTACAAAATGTTGGATTATGCAATCAAACCCTAACCAACCATACTCTTTTTCAAAACCGAAGAGATTATCGTAATGTATCAGGGCGCCATCCGGCTCAAGCAGGTCAACGGGGCATTTTTTTTGAAATCTCGGGCTTATCAACACATAAACCTTGCATCCTAAAGTCAATAAGCTATCTCTGCATTGTTTGACAACCTGACCGACTCCACCGCAATATCTTTTACCTACCGGATATTCAAATGTAAGCAATAATATCTTCTTCATCCCTACTCTTTCTGCTCTTTTACTTCAAACCATATTACTTGGGTTCCGCAAATTCTCGCAGAACAATGTCCCTATAGTCAGCTGCCCTGTATCTTTCTCCATTGTCATCTAGTTTATTTTCAACAGATCTTTTCCTACTTTATGTGTTCCAGTCCTTTTAAGTACTTATAATAATCGCTATCCGTAGTCAGGATTATTGTAGATTTCTCATCAATCGTCTTTTGATAAGTCTCTAAGGTTTTAAGGAACGAATAGAAATCCGGATCCTGGCTATAAGCCTGGGCATATATGTTAATTGCCTCAGCATCTGCCTTGCCTACAACTCCCTGTGCCTGACGATATGCCTCTGAGGTAATTTGTTTTAATTCTTTGCCTACCTGGCCGGAAATCTCGGCTGACTTACCTTGCCCTTCTGAGCGGTATTTCTCAGCTGCGCGTTTTCTTTCGGCAATCATCCTGTCGTAGACTTTATTGCGCACATCCTCTACATAATTGACACGTTTTATGCGCACATCTACGATTTCTATCCCATATTGAGGTGCCAGCACTTTAGTTTTTTCTAAGATAGCGCGGGTAAGCTGCTGCCTGCCGACTTCAATGCGCTCAAGCGCCTCATCGGCAAAAATAGCGTCTTCCCCTAATTCCTTGCTTTCTAAGATACGATTGGAATCCCTCACCGCGTCAACTAAAAGGTGATTAGTAACAGCATCCCTTGTTGCTGAATTAATAATGTCATCCAATCGGCTGTGCGCACCCATTTCATTACCTACGGATTGTAAAAACTTCAAGGCATCAATTATCTTCCAACGGGCAGTGGTATCTACCCAAATATATTTCTTGTCCTTGGTAGGAATCTGGTTGGGATCGCCATCCCAGTTTAAAATCCTTTTCTCAAAGTAATGCGCCTGCTGAACAAAGGGGGTCTTAAAATGTAATCCTGCAGAGATTATGGGTTGCCCCACAGGTTTGCCAAACTGGGTTATCACCACCTGTTTTGTTTCATCAATTATAAATAATGCACCGCTTCCAAATGCGGCTATCACCAAGATAACCAAAACCACAAAAATTCCTAAAATAGTTCCTAACATTCCCTCTTTCATTGTTTTACCCCTCCCTTCTCACCTAGATTCAATAAAGGTAAAATCGAAGACTGCTTAGGGTCAATGATATACTTCTCTTTTGCCCGAGGCAGGGCATCCATCAATGTCTCTAGATATAGTCTCTTTTGGGTTATCTGGGGCGCCTTCTTATATTCAGCCAAAGTAGCCAAGAATCTTTCTGCCTCGCCCTTTGCCCGGTTTATCTTATCCAAGGCATACCCCTCGGCCTCACGGATAGTCTTTTCTGCCTCGCCTTTGGCCTTGGGAATAACTTTATTATAGGCCTCCCAGGCCTGGTTAATCATCTTTTCTTTTTCCTGCTTTGCCTCATTCACCTCATTAAAGGCCGGTTTCACCTTTTCCGGAGGATTCACATCTAACAGTTTTACCGTAACA
>DCOU01000032.1 GCA_002322525.1 Candidatus Omnitrophica bacterium UBA1562
TTTAAATATGCGTTTCTACAGGCCGACCTGGGCTGAGGTTAATTTAGATAACCTGGCCTATAATTTCAATCAAATAAAGAAATTATTGGCACCTAAAATTAAAATTATGGTTTGTGTTAAAGCGGATGCTTATGGCCACGGTTTAATTCCCGTAAGCAAAAAGTTAATATCTTGCGGCGTAGATTATTTGGGAGTTGCATCAATTGATGAAGGCATAAAATTAAGAGAAGCGGGTATAAGTTTACCTATTTTAATACTGGGCCTCATACTTAAGAAAGATATTCAACCTGTATTTAAATACAAACTTACTACCACTGTCTGCGATGAAGAGTTGGCTTACGCCTTAAATAATAAGGCTAAGTTACGGGGCAAGCCAATAAATGTGCATATCAAGGTTGATACGGGAATGGGCAGGATTGGAGTCTTGCATCAAGATGCGGCGAAACTTGTAAGAAAAATTCATAAACTAAAGTTTATAAATATCAAAGGCATATTCACGCATTTCGCTTTTGCAGATATGGATAGAGATTTTACATTGTATCAAATAGATTTATTTAATCGTTTAATTCATAAGTTAAATAAAGAAGGTATCTATATCCCTTTAATCCATGCGGCAAATAGTATGGGCGTTATTGGTTACAAGAATAGTCATTTTAATATGGTCAGGCCTGGTTTAGTAATCTATGGTCTTTATCCCAAAAAAAATTTAAAGATAAATCTTAAGCCCGTCTTAAGTTTAAAAACCAAGGTCTTATTTATTAAGAGATTGCCGAAAGGTTACGGCATAAGTTACGGGCACGATTATATTACTAAAAAGACTACCACGATTGCAACTTTACCCATTGGTTACGGCGATGGGTATCCGCGTAATTTATCTAATCGTGCGCCGGTTTTAATCGCAGGTAGGCGTTTTCGGATAAACGGAAGGATATGTATGGATCAGATAATGGTGGATGTAGGAGATTTTGGGGTAAAAGTAGGCAATGAAGCCGTACTTATCGGCTCTCAGGCTAAAAGTAAAATCACCGCAGAAGAATTAGCTAATCTCGCCGGCACTATTTCTTATGAAATTGTTTGTGGCTTAGGCAGCCGTGTGCCCAGGGTATATGTTTGATTTACCCCGTTAGAGACCATAGGTAGATGGCAGAAAGCTATGGTGTCTCTAATGGGGTTTAGGGAAGAGCCTGTATGAGGTATATTGCGGATATAAGGGCGAGGATGTGACTTAAAGAAGCTGCCAAGGAAGGCATAAGGATTCCTGCTTTGCCCAGAGCAATACTTATGGCGTTAAGCACATAGTATAAAAATCCTACCATAATTGATAAACCTACCGAAGACAGTCCGGTCGCGCGTTTTTTCAACATCATAGAAAAAGGTATTCCCAGAAGAATAATAACTATACTTGTGAAGGCAGAGGCGAATCTCTGATAAAGGTCTACTTTGAGATTTCTTATCACAGTGGTAGCGCCGCTCTTAGATAATCTCCACATATAGTTATTAAGCTGGGATATGGTCATAAAATCCGGGCGTAACATTTGCTTTAAAAAATCATGTGGTGTCTCTGAGATATCCATTATCTCTTCTTCTAAATATTGCGGTTCTTGTTTTATCTGGACGTTTTCATCGAAATTATAAGTTATACATTGCTCGAAGCTCCACAGGCCGTCTTTATAAACCCCTTTATTTGCCACTATTTTTTTGGTGATATTTTGTTTTTCGTCATGCTCTAAGATGATTATGTTCTCCATTGTATTGGTGGCTAAAGAAAATTTATTGACGAAAAAGAGTCTATTTTTTAGCCCATACATAGAAAGATTGGTAATGACTTCCTGCTTTTTTTCTTTAGCCTTTTTTGTGCCGGATTCCATTTGAGCCTTGATGTTTTCCGTCAAAGACAGAGAAGAGGGCACAAATCTGTCATTGACCAAGAATACGCATGCGCTAACGATGAGCCCAAATATAATTGCGGTTTTAGATATCTGAAATATGCTTAACCCGGATGAGCGCATAGCGATAAGCTCATTGTTGCGATTCAGCGTGCCAAAAGTGTATAAGGTACTCAAGAGGCAGGCAATAGGCGATACCTGCACAAATATAATAGGTAAATATGCTAGATAATAATTTCCTAACATATCCAGGTTAGCCTTTTGTTTTAATATTTCATCTAAATGAGAAAATACATCAATGATGATATATAAGAAAAGAAATGTAAACAGGCATTGAAAAAAAAGAGCCAATACCGATTTTAATATATAACGGTCTAAGATGCGCATGCCGAATTGTCGGCATGCCGAAGAGACGCTCCAAGAAGCGCTACGTTCGGCATAGCCTATAGGTTAAAATCGCACCGATTGCTCCTAAGATAATATTGGGTATCCACATTGCAATTTTAGGATTAAGGTTACCTTGTATACTCAACGCTTCAGAGCCAAGAAGCATAAGGTAATATACGCCTACAATAAGGAAGGCCATACCGAAATTAATTGATTTTTCGCGGCGGCGTGTGATTATTGCCAGAGGTATCCCGAATAACATCAGCACAAAGCAGGAGAAAGCCAGGGATATTTTTTCATTTATTTCAGTAACCAAAGGTGCCGGGTCAATGCCCTCTTTCTTTATTTTTTTAATTTCATTTCTTAGCTCCTGTATGGTCATATCTTTGGGCTTTTTTTCAACTTTGTCTTTGTCCTGCGTTTGGCTTAAATTCAAAGACATAAAATAAGTTTTGAAGTTTAATTTATAAAAATTGCTGGGATTTTCAGGGTCAGACTCGTCAGACGTTCCTTCCATAAGCTTTAGTTTGAGCATATTTTTTTCGGGTACGGCGATAAATTCACCTCTTTTAGCCACAATGGTGCGCGCAGGCTTATCTTCACCTTGAGGTTCATAGATACGCACATTAGTCAGCTTGTTCTGGTCTATGCGGTAGATGAATAAGATGTATTTTTCGAAGGAATTAATAAATATACCCGGCTCAAGGGCAGCAGTAGGATTTTTTACCCCTATGTCCATTACGGTTTTTCTTGTGGCAAAATGCGCATAGGGTATAACTCGGTCGTTGAATATAACTAAAACGAGGCTTAATATTAAACCGACAACAAGCAGGGGCAATATCAGGCTAAACATATTTATTCCGCTTGCCCTTATGGCCACAATCTCATTATCGCTGGAGAGCCTGCCTAAAGACAGAAGCACGGCAGTTAATGCAGCAATAGGCAATGTATAGGTGAGGAGATACGGTATCATAAACAGCAAGAGTTTGGAGACGTTAAAAATATCTACGCCTTTGTTGATGACTAGGTCTGCAATTTTAACGAGGTTACCCAGGATCATGACAAATGTAAGTACGCCTAACGCCAAAAATAGAGGGCCGATAAATTCTTTTAAGAAATAGTTGCGTAGTATTCTCATTAAATGAGCAGACGACTTACGGAGTGTTAACGATGTAAGTCGTAGGCCGTAAGGCCGTCTGCGAATTTATCCCTGCAGCTACGAGTAGATTTCGAAGAAATCTACGAAGTGCTTAGCTGCGGGGATCCCGACTCATATACTGTGTAAAAATTTTATTCTAAAATTTTTACACATTCGTCGGGATAAGTTCAGCCATACAACTTATGTTTACTTCGTTCCATAAGTTGTGGCTTCACTTAGTTAGCCAAAGTTAAAACAAATACGATATTTGCCCCTGCATCCTTTAATGCATAGGCTGCCTCTGAGCAAGTCGCGCCTGTTGTTAATACATCATCAACCAACAAAATGTTTTTACCTTTTATATCTTGGCTTTTAGTTGCCGTGAAACTGCCTTTGACATTTAAAAGGCGTTCGCCTATTTCTAATTCAGTTTGCGTCTTTGTAAGACGCAAGCGCCTGAGGTTATCAGACGATACATTTTTGTTGAACTTACGGGCAATATGATTGCTTAGGATTTGCGCCTGGTTAAATTCTCTTTCGCGCAATCTTGTTTTATGCAATGGTATAGGTATGACTAAATCTAATATATCCATAGGTAGGTTGTATTCTTCTATAAATTCTATCATTAATCTGGTTAAAGTTGGGCCCAGATAATCCTTGCCCTGATATTTAAATGCGTGGATTAATTCTTTAATTGTGCCTTCGTATACGCAAGGGCTAAAGGCGCGGTCAAAATGCAGCTCTTTTCTTACGCAGGCCGGGCAGATATTCTTTATAGGCTTTTCCAGATGCCTGCCGCAACGATGACAGAAGGGAGGCAGATTTCTTTTAATCTTCGCCCAGCACTGCTGACACACAAGATTATCTACGCAGGTTCGTTCCTGGAGTTGTCTTTTACAGACGAGGCATGTCTTAGGATAAACAATATCCGCCAAAGCATTTAAAAACTTGCGCAACATATTCATATCATAACAATTAAATCAGGATTTGTCAAAATAATTGAAGTAACTGATTTACGATGTTATAATAAAAGACCTTTGGTTCCGATACTTAGAATAAAACCCTATGAAGAAAAAGCCTGAAATCGTAATATTTCTGATAGTTTCTGTGATGGTAATCATTTTGGGTATAGCGATATTTACTATATTCTTTGATGAAGCGGTTATAGTCAGAAAAGGCACGTTTTATCGTGAGCCCGTTTCCGATAAAGTAGTGGCGTTGACATTTGATGATGGGCCATCTCCTGTATGGACCCCAAAAATATTAGATGAACTTAAAAAAGCAGGAGTCAAAGCCACTTTTTTCATGCTGGGCGACCATGTTGAGAAATATCCTGAAATAGCAAAACGCGTTGCGCAAGAAGGGCACGAGATAGGAAATCATACCTATGACCACCATGTCCTTTTTTATTATAAGACGCAGGAGCTAGAGAAAGAGATAAAAGACACCGAGAAAATAATCAAGAATGTCACCGGACAGACTACAAGATATTTCAGGCCGCCAAAGGCTTGGCTTACCGATGAAGAAAAGAAGAAGATTAAAGAAATGGGATATAAGGTTATCCTATGGTCATTGAATTCTAAGGACTGGGTAACTTTTGACGATAAATATATCGTAAAATATATACTGCGTAATATTCGGTCGGGGGATATTATTCTTTTTCACGATAGCGGAGGAGTATTTAGTACCGAAGGTGGTAGACGCAAAGAAACAGTGAAGACTATCCCCAGATTAGTTGAGAAATTGAAAGAAAGAGGGTATAAATTCGTGACCGTAACTGAGTTATTGAATAGTGTAAGGCAATGAGCAAAAAAAGCCTTAAAGATATATTGTTTCTATTAGAGTTATCTTATTTTTTCTTTATGCTGGGCAATGGAATAGTGAGTCTTACTAACCCCGATGAAGTTTTTTATGCCCAGACTGCTAAAGAAATGGCTAAGCATAACAGCTGGATGACACCTTATTTGTTTGATGCTCCGCAGTTTGAAAAGCCCGTTCTTTTGTATTGGCTTTTACGTATAGGGTTAATAATTTTTCCTAATCCCAATTTTGCAGCAAGATTTTTCCCCGCTTTATTTGCCGCCTTGGGGCTGGTAGCAGTATATTTTTTAAGCCTAATTGGATTTAAGAATGAAAAAAAAGCCTTTATTTCGGCTTTGATATTGATGTCCAGCGGATTATATATCGGATTAGCCAGAACCGTATTTACGGATATGATTTTTTCTGTGTTAATTCTTTTTTCTTTGCTGTCTTTTTATTGGGGTTATACCCGTCAGCCTAAGAAAGGGCTGGGAATTTTGTTTTTTTTCATTTTTTCAGGCTTAGCTGTTTTGACTAAAGGACCACTAGGTTTTTTAATACCGTTCTTAATTATATCGGTATTTTTATTAATCAAAAGGAAGTTCAAATTCTTATTCTGCCGGTATTCTTTATGGGGTATTTTTATTTTTATTGCAGTATCTTTCCCATGGTATATTTTTATGTTAAAGAAATACGGCTCAAGTTTCATCCGAGAGTTTTTCTATAATGACCACATAAGGCGGTTTATCAGCGCAGAGCATCCCGGGAACGATAAATGGTATTTTTATCCATTTTCTATGATTGGATGCATATTTCCATGGAGTATCTATACACTTATTTCTTTAATTTACCTGCTTAGATATTTAAACCGGGATATAAATCCCATTTATATTTTCTTAATTTCTTGGATAGGGGTAGTTTTTCTAACTTTTCAACCCGCACATTCAAAATTGGTTAGTTATATTTTTCCCTTGTTTCCGGCCCTTGCCTTAGTTACGGGAGATTTCATTTATAATACCGCATTATCTGAAAAAAAGAATCGTATATTCTTTACTGTTTCGCTCGCTACGGCATTAATTTTATTGTTAATGGCTACGGGATTGTTCGTTGGAATGCCGAGGTATTCAATTTATCTATCCTCTAAGATACCTGTTTATCTTTTACTTTTTATACTATTATTTTTATCAATATCGTTTTGCTTCTTTCTTTTTAGATATAAGTTTTCTAAAATCATCTTTATCCTTGTTATTTTAATACCCGCAATTTCATTTGTTTTACTTTTCATACTTAAAGAACTTGAGCCATACGTTTCCTCTAAGAATGCCTGCGATTACTTATTAAAGAATTATGCCATTAATAGCCCGATTATTTGCTCAAAACCTTTTGTCCGTGGTGTAAGGTATTATACCGATAGAGAAATCGTGGCAATTGACCTCCCCGGCAGAAACTTCTTTAGCCCGCACCCCATTCCTTTTCTCGGTAATGATGAGGAGGTAAAGGCTTATCTGCGCAGACAACCCGTTGCTTATTGTGTTCTTAAAAAAGCTAATGTAGAAGATATTGAGCGTATAGCGCAGGACGGGTTTAAGTTTACTATATTAAAAATAATAGGCAATGAATACCTTTTAAAAATAGAAACTATTAAAAAGAATAGCTAATACTATAGCTTCTAATCTAATTGACAGTAGCTTTTTAAGATAGTAGAATAAGGCTGCTATGAAAAATGAAGAATTAGGCGAGCTGAAAACAAAGTTACTGAAATTGCTAAATAGGGAAGCCCTAAAAAAGGGCAGGTTTGTTTTATCTTCTGGCAAAATAAGCAATTATTATCTTGATGGCCGGATAATAACCTTGACTCCTGAAGGTGCATACTTAGTAGCAAATATTATCTTAGAACTTATAAAGAAGAGAAAGATTGATGCTATCGGAGGTCCTACCTTAGGTGCGGATCCCATTGTCGGTGCTGTCGCCTGCTTAAGCCATATCAAGAAAATTCCCGTCAAGACATTTATTGTCAGAAAGGCTGCTAAAGAGCATGGGATGCAGCGTCAAATTGAAGGCCCGGCACTAAAGAAAGGGAATACGGCAATTCTGGTTGATGATGTAGCAACTACGGGTAAATCTCTGGTTGAAGCAAAAGAGGTATTGGAAGAGATAGGCGTCAAGGTTGATGGGGCGATAGTAATTGTGGATAGGCAAGAAGGAGCAAAGGAGAATCTTACTCAGGCAGGCATTAAATTAGAATCGATATTTTCAATAGAAGATTTAGATATTTAATTTCAGTGAATGCAAAAAGAATAGTGGTAGTTGGCGGCGGCCCGGCAGGAATGATGGCTGCAATCAGGGCCGGTGAACTGTGCGAGGGTGTAACTCTCATTGAAAAAAATCCTATCTTAGGCAAAAAACTTCTTTTAAGCGGCAAGGGCCGCTGTAATCTTACCAATGCCTGCGATTTAGATTCCTTTATAAAAAGATTCTCTAAGAATGGTCAATTTTTAAGGGACGCCTTTAATAAATTCTCTAATTTAGATTTAATGCGGTTTTTTGAAGAAAGAGGTTTAAAATTAAAAACTGAAAGGCAGTTACGCGTCTTTCCCCAGACGGACAGGTCTGATAGCATTGAGGGGGTTTTAAAAAAAGAATTAAACAAAAATAAGGTAAACCCCGTTAGAAATACCGAAGCTATAATAGGTGAAGACAAGATTTCTAACGGGGTAAAGATTATTTACAGAGCGATAATGAAAGATATCTTTACCCAGCCCCTCCGCGCAGAGGCTGGGTTTATGCAGGATAATAAAATAAACCCCGTTAGGAGTAATTCGCCAGAGGCGAATGCCGCGCCTTTGGCGCGGACTTCTAACGGGGTAAAGGGTTTATTGCTTCGAGACGGAAAGATTATCCCCGCGGATAGGCTTATTTTAGCAACAGGCGGCGTATCTTTTCGTTTTACCGGCTCAACCGGCGAGGGATTAGATATAGCCAGAAAATTAGGCCATCGCATAGTTGGGCTAAAGGCCGGGCTGGTTCCTTTGGAGACAAGACAACATTACCCTAAGTTTTTAGAAGGCCTGACCTTAAAAAATATCCGCTTAATATTTAGTGACTCAAAAAGACAGATAGAATCCCAGATAGGAGAGTTATTATTTACGAGATTTGGTATCTCCGGGCCTTTAGTTTTATCTTTGAGCGGACAGATTGTAGATTGGTTAGAGGTGAGTAATACTGTATATGTAGAGATAGATTTAAAGCCGGCTTTATCTAAAGAACAGTTACGCGCCCGGCTCTTACGAGAATTTAAGCTGAATCCCAAGAAGACGATTAAAAATACGCTTAAGGCTTTATTGCCTAAGAGATTGGTGGATGTGTTTATTGATATAGCAAAAATTGTACCGGACAAAAAAGTCAGCCAGATTACCCAGAAAGAGCGGGAGAGTTTAGTTTCTTTATTTAAGGCCATGCGCTTAGATATTACCAAGTCAAGGCCCATAGCTGAAGCAATGATTACGCGGGGAGGCGTTTCCCTGAAAGATATAAATCCCCGCACAATGGAGTCACGCCTGATTAAAGGGCTATATTTTGCCGGTGAGATGATAGATATAGATGCGGATACTGGCGGGTTTAATTTGCAAGCCGCCTTCTCAACCGGGTATCTGGCGGGAGAGAGTGCTGCGTTAAACTAATATGATGAGAAATATATATTTGGCTTCAGATTCCCAGGCGCGCAGGAAGTTGCTGAACATTTTCGGATTAAAGTTTAAGGTTATATCCAGCAAAATCAAAGAAGGCAGAAGGGCCGGACATTTATCTTACGCAGCATTGGTTAAAAGAAACGCCTTAACAAAAGCTCAAAATGTAGCGGGTAGAGTAAAAAATGGTATAATAATTGGCGCTGATACGATTGTAGTGCAGGATGGAAAGATATTCGGCAAGCCTAAAAATTTGCAGGAAGCGCAGCGGATGTTAAGAAGATTATCCAGAAAACCGCAATGGCTTTATACAGGTGTCG